>JBBSLM010000077.1:0-8241 GCA_038255245.1 Sphingomonadales bacterium | reverse complement strand
TTGCCGCCCGCCTGAGTGCGACCGAGGACAGCAGCTGGAGGGTCGAGCCGGAAGATCGGAACAGCTTTTTCGACGCGCTGTCGTCCGGAACTTTGCTGGTGCAGGATTCCAATGGCCGCACGCTCACCGAAATCGCGCTCGGCGGCCTGTGGGAGGCGCTCGTCTACATGGACGAGCGGCAGGGCCGCCTTCGCACCCCGACTGCCGTGATCCGCCGCGGCCGCCGCCCGGCCAGTTCGGTGCCCAACCCGCCCGCCATTCCGGTCGTGCGGGCGGCGCCGCGCACCAGCGACCGGCCGCTCGCCATTCCGGCGCGGCGCATGACCGAGGCGCGGCGCGAAATGGGCTGTACGCTCGAGGAAGTGGGCGCGGTCGCGTCCGGCGAAGCGCCCGTCCACGCGCTCGGCAATGGCCGCAGCCTGATCATGATGGCGTGCGGCGCCGGCGCTTACAATTACAGCGCCCTCCCGCTGATCGCCTGGCAGGACGGCCGCACCATTCGCATCGAGCCGGCGCGCTTCGATATTTCTCGCGAACCGATCGAGGGCGAGCCGGATCCGAAAGGCTATTTCGTCACCAATGCCGAGTTCGACGAAGCGACGCTGACCATCAGCGAATATGCCAAGGGCCGCGGCCTCGGCGATTGCGGCGTCGCCGCCCGCTATGTCTGGGACGGGCAGGCGTTCCGCCTGGTCGAACAGAATGAAATGAGCGAATGCCGCGGCACGCGGGAGATGCTGACGACCTGGCGGGCGGAGGTGCGGTAAGGAGGATTTGGGGCTTCGCTGCGCTCAGCAAGCCGCAAAGCCGCAAAGCCGCAAAAGGATCGCGCGCTAGCGCCATAAAATCCGGGCAATCCCAACATTCAGGATGAAGGCGCTTCGCGCGACTTCTCTTCGCGTCTTTGCGGCTTGCGAAGCGAAGCGCAGCCCAAACACTCCCCTTCTGACTTAAGGCGCGAACCGCTCCGCCTCGGCCTCCGCCAGCAGGATCGCGAAGCGGTCGTCGGCGTCCGTCCATTCTCGCACCACGCCCCAGCCTGCCGCGAGCAGCAGCAGCCGGGCATCGCGCTCGCCATATTTGTGGCTGTTCTCGGTGTGGATCGTCTCGCCGGCACGGAAGGAGAAAGCCTGCCCGCAAATGCTGAAGCCGGTGTCGCGCACCGCCTCCAGATGCATTTCGATCCGCGCGCGTGCGTCGTTCCAGATCGCCCGGTGCCGCCATGCCGTCACGTCGACGTCGCCGCCGAGTTCGGCGTTGATGCGGTGGAGCAGGTTCAAATTGAACGCCGCCGTCGTCCCTCCCGCATCATCATAGGCCGCGACCAGCACGTCCGGGTCCTTGATCCGGTCTATGCCGATCAGCAGCCACGCGCCCGCGCCCAGCGTGTCCTTCATCGCGCGCAGCAGGTCCACCGCCGTGCGCGGCACCAAATTGCCGATCGTCGAGCCGGGGAAGAAGCCGAGCTTCGGCGCAGCCTGCACCGCTTCAGGCAGGGCGATCGGCCGCATGAAATCGGCCTCGACCGGATGAATCGGCAGGTCGGGAAAGCGCTCCTGCAGAACCGCAGCCGACGCGCGCAGGAATTCGCCGCTGATATCGATCGGCACGTAGGCTGACGGCTCGACCGCCTCGAGCAGGATCGGCGTCTTGGTCGATGAGCCTGAGCCGAATTCGATCACCGCGTCGCCCGTCCCGGCGATCGCCGCCACCTCGCGGCAATGCGCTTCCAGCAAGGCAGTCTCGGTCCGCGTCGGATAATATTCCGGCAGCTGCGTGATCTGTTCGAACAGTTCCGAGCCCTTGAGATCGTAGAACCAGCGCGCCGGGATTGCCGGAATGGGCGCGGCGAGGCCGTTCAGCACATCGTCGCGAAAGGCCGGGTCGGCCTCGATCATCGGGCTGGGGACATCCATCACAAACCCTTCGCCAGCCGCAGTCCGGCGAACATCCAGCGTTGGTGGGGATAATAGAAATTGCGGTAGCTGGCCCGCACATGCCCGCGTGGGCTGGCGCAGCAACCGCCTTTCAGCACCATCTGCCCGCTCATGAACTTGCCATTATATTCGCCGACCGCACCTCCGGCGGCGACGAAGCCCGGGTGGGGGAGATAGGCGCTGGCGGTCCATTCCCAGACATTGCCGAACAGGTCGCGCAGGCCCTCGCCGGCTGGCGTCGGCGCCGGCGCGACGGGCCCCGCCTCGTCCAACTGCTTGCCGGCATGCGGATCGGCCTGGGCGGCGACCGCCTCCCATTCCGCCTCGGTCGGTAGCCGCGCCCCGGCCCAGCGCGCATAGGCATCGGCCTCGTAGAAACTGATGTGACAGACCGGTGCGGCAAGCTCGACCGGCTGCAAGCCGTCCAGGCCGAAGCGCAGCCACGCGCCGTCCTTCTGCTCCCAATAAAGCGGCGCCCCGACGTCATGCGCGCGCACCCAGGCCCAGCCGTCGGACAGCCAATGGCCCGGCTCGGCATAGCCGCCGGCTTCCATGAAGCGCAGCCACTCGCCATTCGTCACCGGCCGGTCGGCGAGCGCATAGGGGCGCAGGAAATGGCGATGCCGCGGCCCTTCGCAATCGAAGGCGAAACCGCCGCCGCCATGGCCGATCTCGACGATCCCGCCCGGCTGTTCGCACCAGCCGAGCGGCGATGAAGTTGACACATTCGACACCTGCGCTCGCGGCCAGACCGCCGGCTGCAACGGGCTGGCGTGCATTGCCGAAGTCAAATCCATCAGCAGCAATTCCTGATGCTGCTGTTCGTGGTTCAGCCCGATTTCGATCAGGTCCAGCGCGCTCGCCGGCAAGCCCGGCAGCGCCGCCACCATCGCCGCGTCCACCGCCGCGCGATAGGCAAGCACCGCGTCGAGCGACGGCCGGCTCAGCATCCCGCGCCGGTCCCGCGCGATCCGTTCGCCCTCGCCATCGTAATAGGAATTGAACAGGAAATGCCACGCCGGGTCGTGGGGTTCGTAGCCCGGCACATGATCGCGCAGCACGAAGGTCTCGAAGAACCAGCTGGTGTGGGCCAGATGCCATTTGGCCGGCGACGCATCCGGCATCGACTGGATCGTCGCATCTGCGTCGGAGAGCGGCGCGGCCAGGTCTGCGGTCAGCGCGCGTACGGCGCGAAACCGCTGGTTCAATGCCAAATCGGGGACTTTCGCCTGCGTCGCCATGCCTGTCGCACCCCCTTCGCCGCCGCCATCAAAAATTGGCACGAACAGTGAACGCGGTCAACCGCTTCGGGTTGCGCCGGGCTGCCAGAGAATATCGCCGCCGCTGGCCAAGGCCGCCAGCCGCGCCGCGACGAAGAGGTGATCGGACAGCCGGTTGAGATAGGTGAGCGCCAGCGGATTGAGTCCGCTCGCCGACACCGCGCTGCGCTCGGCGCGCCGCGCCACTGCGCGGGCCAGATGCAGCTCAGCCGAACCCGCGCCGCCGCCCGGCAGGATGAAGCTGCGCAGCGGCTCCAGCCGCTCGTTCATCGCGTCGATCTCGCGCTCCAGCCGGTCGATCTGCGCCTGTACGACGCGCAAGGTCATTTCACCGGGCGTGAAATCCTCGCCCGGCGTGGCGATGTCTGCGCCAAGGTCGAACAATTCATTCTGGATACGCGCCAGCATCTCGCGGATCGCAGCATCCTCGACCCGGAGCAACGCAAGGCCGACAAAGGTATTGGCCTCGTCCACGTCGCCGATCGCCTGCATCCGCGCATCGGCCTTCGACACGCGCGAGCCATCGACCAGCCCGGTGTCGCCGGCATCGCCGGTCCGCGTATAGATCCGATTGAGGCGGACCACGCCCTAGCGGCTGCCGCCGAAGACGAGCAGCAGCAATACCGCCAGCCCGATCGTGACCGCCTGGAACAGGATCCGCTTGCGCATCAGCGCCTGGCTGCGCTCGCCGGTAATATCCTTGCCGTTCGCCATCGTGACGACGCCGCGGACCAGGATGAAAAGCGTGGCCAGCGCCGCCAGCACCACCGCGATGATCAGGATCGTTTGCATGCCCTCTATCTAGGCACTGGCTGCGGAATATCCAGCGGGAAGGCGTCCCGCGCGCAATGCCGCCACGATCGCTGCCGGATCGGCGCCCTGCGCCCGCAAATCCGCCAGCGCGGGCGCGCCGTGTCGCTTGGCGAGCCGCTCCCCGTACGGGCCGGCGATCAACTGGTGATGATGATAAAGCGGCGTGGGCAGCCCGAGCAAAGCCTGCAACAGCCGATGCATATGCGTTGCCGCGAACAGATCCTTGCCGCGCACCACGTCCGTCACGCTCTGCGCCGCATCGTCCAATGTCACCGCCAGATGATAGCTGACCGGCGCATCCTTGCGGGCCAGCACCACATCGCCGAATGGCGCGGGATCGGCGGGGATGATGTTGCCGTGGTCGCTCCACCACAGACTCCCCTCCAGCATTTGCTGGAGGGGCTGGGGGTGGTTCTTACTTTCTTCGGTCGAAAAAGAAGAAGTGCCACCCCCAGCCCCTCCACGAAATCGTGGAGGGGAGCCAAGCTGCGCAAGCGCCGCCGCCATATCCAGCCGCCACGCATGCGGCTCTTCCGCCACCCGTCGCACCCGCTCAGCAACCGGCAACGCCCGGCACGTCCCAGGATAGACCAATCCCTCCGGCCCATGCGGCGCGCTGGCGCTCGCGGCGATGTCCTTGCGGGTGCAAAAGCAGGGATAGAGCAGGTCCATCGCCTTCAACCGCTCCAGCGCCTCGGCATAAAGCGGCAGCCGCTGCGACTGGAACACGGCCTCCCCGTCCCAGCTGAGCCCAAGCCAGGCCAGATCCTCGAATATCCCCGCCACATGCTCCGGCCGTGAGCGCGTCCCGTCGATATCCTCGATCCTGAGCAGGAAGCGTCCGCTCCGCGCCCGCGCGAAATCGTGCGCCATCACGGCGGAAAACGCATGCCCCAGATGCAGCCGCCCGGTCGGGCTCGGCGCGAACCGCGTCACCACCGCACCGTCCGCAAAAATCGGCGCTTGACCCGGTGACTCGCCCTGTGGTGTCATCATCGCGTCACCCTATCCGTGGATGGGGTGGCGCGACAGGAGAAGACGGCTCGTTCGGCAGCCTTCTCCCCAGTTCTGGGTGCGAACAGGTCCGGGGGCGGGCGCGCGTGCGGGAGGTTTTCCTCCGCTACGAGGAGCGCGCGGGTGTATCATCCCGATCTGTTGAGGCATCCGGACTCTTGCCCCACCTTGGTGCTGAACGCGGATTATACCCCGCTCAGTTACTATCCGCTCTCGCTCTGGCCCTGGCAGACCGCGGTGAAGGCGGTGTTCCTCGAACGGGTGGACATCGTCGCCACCTATGAGCGCGAAGTGCATTCCCCCACGATCGCGTTCAAGCTGCCTTCCGTGATCGCGTTGCGCCAGTTCGTGCGGCCGAACGAGCATCCGGCGTTCACTCGCTTCAACCTGTTCCTGCGCGACCGCTTCACCTGCCAATATTGCGGCGACCTCAAGGATTTGACCTTCGATCACGTCGTCCCGCGCGCGCAGGGTGGCCGCACGACATGGGAGAATGTCGCCACCGCCTGCGCGCCGTGCAATCTGCGCAAGGGCGGCCGCACGCCGGGCCAGGCCCACATGCCGATCCGCCGCTGGCCCTATCGCCCGACCAGCTGGCAGCTGCAAGACCACGGCCGCGGCTTCCCGCCCAACTACCTCCACCAAAGCTGGCGCGACTTCCTCTATTGGGACATCGAGCTGGAGGCGTGAACTCACTCAATATCCTCCCCTCCCTTCCAGGGAGGGGAGGGTTATTGCGTGCGGATCTCGCGCAGATTGAACGCCGCGATGCGGCCGTCATTGTGGATGCATTCGAACGAGCGGCGCCGCGCCGGTTCCTGGACCGTGCCGTAGACGGTCACCCGGCCATCGCTGCGCTGTTCGGAATCGATGATCTGGACGATCCCGGTCTGCGCGGCGCGCTGCTGGCAGGCGGCGCGGGCGGCGGGGTGGCGGTTCTCGGTCACCACCCTATCGTTGCTGCGATCGATCGCGGTCGCGGCGGCGCTGGCGGCGCTCACCGCCATGCTGGCGAGGCAGCCGCCAAGCGGCAGGCAGAGGAGGGGCATAGCGAAAATCAGCGCGCGGTTCATGGCGCGCATACCGCGCCAGCCACGCCCCGCCGTCAAGCCCCAGCCTTAGCGCCGCGGCCCGGTCGGCTTGCGATAGGGCTTGGCGTGGTGGCGTGGCGGCGGGCCCTGGCGGCGGTGCTCCTTGGCCGCTGCCCGCGGGCTGCCCTGCATCGCCTCGATCAGCACGCCGTCATCCTCCTGGCCCGCGGTGCGGGCGAGTGCCTTGGCAAAGCGGTCGGCGGCGGCGCGCGGAATCTCGAACGCGCTTTCGTCGGCGGCGATCCGGATCGCGCCGACTTCTGACTTGGTGATGTGGCCACGGCGGCACAGCAAGGGCAGCAGCCAGCGCGGATCGGCATTTTGCCGGCGCCCGACATTGATCCGGAACCAGATCGTATCCTCAAAGCCGGGCCGCGGCCCGCTCGGCCGCTCCGCGCCCTGCTCCAGCAATTCTTCCGGCTGCGGCATCCGCGCGCGATGCACCCGCACCAGCGCGGCGGCGACCTCCTCGGGCGAGCGCTCGGTCAGCAGCCGGCGGCCGATCTCGATATCGTCTTCGTCCAGCTCCGCCGGCTCGAGCAGGGTGGCGATCAGCCGCTCGCGATCCTTGGCGCGAATATCTTCGGGCTTGGGCGCAGGCAGCCATTTGGTATCGATCCGCGCGCCGCGCAGCACGCCTTCCACTCGCTTGCGGCGCGGATAGGGCACGATCAGGATCGCCGTCCCCTTCTTGCCCGCCCGCCCGGTCCGGCCGGAACGGTGCTGCAAGGTCTCGGCATCGCGCGGCAATTCGACGTGAATGACCAGGCTCAAGGTCGGCAGATCGATGCCCCTGGCGGCGACGTCGGTCGCCACGCAGACCCGCGCCCGGCGATCGCGCAGGGCCTGCAGCGCATGGTTGCGCTCATTCTGGCTATGCTCGCCCGATAGCGCCACCGCCGCGAAGCCGCGCTCGATCAGGGTCGCGTGCAAGCGCCGCACATTGTCGCGCGTCGCACAGAACAGCATCGCCGTCTCCGCTTCGTGGAAGCGCAGCAAATTGATCACGACATGCTCGATCTCGGCCGGTGCGACCGCGACCGCCTGATATTCGATATCGCCATGGCCGCGATCCTCGCCGACCGTGGAGATGCGCAAAGCGTCTTTCTGATAGCGCTTGGCCAAGGCCGCGATCGGCTTGGGGATGGTCGCCGAGAACATGAAGGTCCGCCGGCCGTCCGGCGTCGCGTCGAGGATTTCCTCCAGATCGTCGCGAAAGCCCATGTCAAGCATCTCGTCCGCCTCGTCGAGGACGGCGACGCGCAGGCTCGACAGGTCGAGCGCGCCGCGTTCAAGATGGTCGCGCAGCCGCCCCGGCGTACCGACCACGATGTGCGCGCCTTGCGACAGCATGCGCCGCTCGCGGGAAGGATCCATCCCGCCGACGCAGGTCGCGATCCGCGCGCCGGCCTTGCCGTACAGCCATTCCAGCTCGCGGCTCACCTGCAGCGCCAGCTCGCGCGTCGGCGCGATCACCAGCGCCAGCGGCGCCCGCGATGACACCGCCCGCTCGCCATCCAGCAATTCGTCGGCCATGGCGAGGCCGAAGGCGACGGTCTTGCCCGATCCGGTCTGGGCGGAAACGACCAGGTCGCGCCCTCGCGCCTCCTCGGCCAGAACGGCGGCCTGGACGGGCGTGGGCGTGGCATAGCCTCGCGAGGCGAGCGCTTCCGAAAGAAGCGGCGGTAGATTTGCAAATGTCATGAACGCGAGCACATGGGTATGCTTGGCCTTTCGGGCAAGCACGTTCTGCTTGGCGGAGTCCTGGCGCTTAGGCGGCGGCCATCGTCACGACGGCATCCACGCCGTCCTGGGCCCAGTTCAACTCGATGCCGCCACGCTGGGACGCCAGGACACGCTTCATCAGCCGCAGGCCCTGGCCGCCGTCGCGCTCGTGTCCGGCAACAATGCGATCGGATCGTTCGGCCCACAGCAAGCGGATCGCGCCGTCTTCCACGGTCGCACTCACCTCGACCCGGCCGGTGGCGCTCAGCGCGCCATGTTTGGTCGAATTGCAGGCCAGTTCGCCCAGCACCAGCGCCAGCGCATCGACGCCGCTTTGGTCGAGCAGCGCGTCCGGCAAGGCGCCGACCACGAGCGGGCAAT
>JBBSLM010000076.1:0-8262 GCA_038255245.1 Sphingomonadales bacterium | reverse complement strand
GTCGGATCGTGCGTCGCGAAGTGAATGTCGAGCATGTCGTCATAGGAGATTTCCGCCGGATCGTAGGTCACCCGGATCGCCTCGGCATGGCCGGTGCCGCCGCCGCACACTTCCTTGTAGGTCGGGTTGGCGGTCTGCCCGCCAATATAGCCGCTTTCCACATTGCTGACGCCGACCACATCCTTGAACACCGCTTCGGTGCACCAAAAGCAGCCACCGGCCAAAATCGCCTGTTCGTTCATGCCGAAATCTCCATCGATCTGGCTGGAATATGGGGTCGAAAAGCGGGCACAAAAGGCAGGAAATGGCCCGAATCCGCGGATTGTCTTTTCGCCGACCGATCTTAACCATTCTCGCCGCCAACCGCGATCTGGTTCCCGTTTCTGCGGTGAACCGCTGCCTCGCTGGGATGAACCGCCCCGCACCCCCCCTGTGTGTAATTGAATGGGAAAGGAATTCAGCGATAATGGCGGCGAGCGGAGGTTTTGAATGAAGTTTACGCGCAGACAGATGGTCGAGGGCGGTCTCGTGGCCGGCTTCCTTGGTCTTGCGGCAAAGCCGGTCCTCGCGGCCGTTACCGAGGATCAGCCCAACATTCCCGTGCGTCGCCGCCCCGATCAGGCGATGGCGAGCAACGGCGGTGCCGCCCCGCGCTATCAGACGGCCTCCGCCGCGCCGCTGCGTCAGCCGCACCCGGGCCAGCCGCTTCCCGCCCGCCCCCGCGTCATTCAGCCGGAGCAGCCGCAACTCGCCGCCGCCCGCCCCGCTTCGCTGCCGGCCCGCCCGCGTGTGCCCGTCGAACGGACGGTCAATCCGCGCCTCGTCGCCGCTGCCCGCGCCTCGTTCGATCAGCATCGCCGTTTCGTCCGTCTCCCGGATGTGGTCGGCATCGTCGATTTCTCGAAGGTTTCGCGCGAGCCGCGTTATTATCTGCTCGATACTAATAGCGGCCGCGTCAGCGAGCATCACGTTTCGCACGGCCGCGGCTCCGATCCGAGCCACAGCGGCTTCGTCCAGCAATTCTCCAACCGCCACGGCTCCAATGCGACGTCGGAAGGCGGCTATGTCGTGACCGAGAATTATCACGGCAAATACGGCCTTTCGATGCGCGTCCGCGGCCTCGATCATTCCAACAGCAATGCCCACGCGCGGGCAATCGTGATCCACCCGGCCTGGTATGCCGAGCCGACCCACCTCGCCATGCACGGCATTCTGGGCCGCAGCGAAGGCTGCTTCGCCATGTCGCGCGCCAGCCTGTCCGAGACGCTCGAGCGCCTGTCGCCTGGCCACTTCCTCTACGCCGGCCGCGTCGCCTAAATTTTCAGCTCAGAGCTGAAACGAAAACGGCCTCCCGCTCGGGAGGCCGTTTTGCTTTGTGCCGAAGGCGGCCGCTCAGTTCGAAGCGGTCTGGCTCCCGCCCGCGCGGTTCAGCGCCTGGCGGACTCGGCCGTCGCGGCCGTACAGATCGGCATAGGTCACGATCGATCCGTCCGCGGTCGCGGCGGCGGTGAAATAGGCGATGTAGACCGGGATCGGCCGGGCCAGGCGATGCGTCTGGTTGCGGCCCGTATTGATCGCGCGATCGATCGCAGGGCGGCCCCACTGGCCGGTCGGCTCCAGCAGATGCGCGGCGAAATCGCGGATATTGTGGGTCCGGATGCAACCGTGGCTGTAGGCGCGAACGCTGTTGTTGAAGAGGTTCTGCGACGGCGTGTCGTGCAGGAAGATCGCATGCTCGTTCGGCATCTCGATCTTGATCCGGCCGAGCGCGTTACGCGGGCCGGGCGGCTGGCGGACGATGCGATAGCCATTGCCCTGGCTGACCTGATAGCCGGCGGTGCCGCGCATCGTGCGCACGATGCTCTGCGGCACCGTCCACCACGGATTGAAGGTGACGCCGGTTGCCATCGCGCTCAGCGACGGGGTCGGGGTGCGGGTGGTGCCGACGACGGTGCGATGACGCGCGGTCACCTCGCCATTGTCGATGATCGCGGCGGTGAAGGCCGGGACGTTCACAATGATGTGCCGCTCGCCCAGATTGCGCGGCAGCCAGCGCCAGCGCTCCATGTTGGCGCGAATGAGGTCGCGCCGCGCCTCGTTGGCGGGGTTGGCCAGCGCGTTCTTCAGCAGGGCATATTGCGGGTGGGTCGGCAGCAGGCCGTTCAGCACCGCCGCGACATTGCCGCTCTTGGCGCGGCTCAGCATCTGCCGGCGCTCGGTCTCACCCAGGCCGCTCGGCGCCATGTACCAGCTGACGCGGTCGGCGCCGCGGACACTGCCGCCGCTCAGATCGGCCGACAGGCGCATGAAAATCTCGTCGGCGATGCGGGTGCGTGCCGCTTCGTCGCTCATCGCCGCGCGCAGGCGGTCGGGGTTGTAGGCGGCAGGCGTCAGGCCGTCCGCATCGACGCCTTCGATATAGGCCAGCAGCTGCGACGCCCGGTCGGCGGACCAGCGGCCTTCGCTCTGAACCGGCGCCGCTTCCGGCTGGGCGATTGCGGGCGTTTGCAGGAAGCCGGCCGCGAATGGGGCGGCGACGAGGGCGGCGAGCAGCGAAGTGCGAGCGAGTTTGGGCATGGGTCCCCCTTTAATCCACGATACGATTCGTGGCTAGAGTCGGCGTGGTGAATGGCGGATGCACGACGCCAAGCGTGTCATTTCAGGCACTTTTTTGTGGGCTGGTGCAGCCCACGATCAAAAGACTCAAACCCGCCGCTCGACCTTGTACGGGCGCTGGCCAAGGGTGCGATAGACGCGCGGCCCGAGATCGAGGCGGAAGGGGGCCATCTTTTCGGCGCTGTCCGTGCGTTCGCGCCCGACCAGGAACGATTTAGAGGTCTGTCCCTTCCGGACCGTGCCCCAATCGTAGAAGGCGTTGACCGCGACCAGGGGCACGAACAGCAGCCGCTGATCGACCCGCATCGCCTTCATTTCCGCCTGCTTCACATCGACCCGACCCTTCAGCGTCAGTTCCTCGCCGGCGGGAATATCGGGGATGTCGAGCGTGCGGTGCTCGCCCGGCTTCAGGCGCTGGAACGCGGTGAGTTCCTTGTCCTGCTCCGGCGTGCTGCAGACCAGTTTCGCCTGCAATTGCACGTTCTTCGCCGTGCTGCCGCCGCTGTTGCGGATCGTCATCTCGAACTCGACCACCGATTCGGCCGGATCGGCCGTGGTCCGCTCCGGCCGCAGCGCGACCTCGATCCAGGCGCGCGGCGTGGGGTCGGCCCGGGGCGCGCGCGGCGTTGCGACAATGGCCGCTGCCGCCGGCGCGGGCAGGGCCAGTGGCCGCCGCGAGCGCCGGAACAGGGCATAGCCGCCGACGCCGAGACCAAGGCCGCCCAGCAGCAGCAGCCACAAGGGCAGGCCGGTGTCGGAAACCGGCTCCGGCGCGGCTTCCGCCGGTGCTTCAGTCTCGATCGGCACGGGCGCATCGGCCTGCGGCGCGGGCAGCGGCGCGGTCTCGAGCGGCAGGTCGGCGGGCGAGGGCGGAACCGGCGCGGTCTGCGGTGCGGCGCTCGGCTGGGTGACTGGTGCGGGCGCAGGCGCGGGGGTGCGCTGGACCGGGGCGGTGGCGCGCGGCTCGGCACTGGGCTGCCGCTCGGGGGCGGGGCGCTGCGCAGCCGGCGGCGGGGTGGCCGCGGGTTGCTGCGGCTGCGGCGTCGCGCGCGGCTGGGTGACGATCCGCTCGCGCGGCGTCAGCTGGAAATCGCGCAATTGCGGCGGTCCGATCGGCGCCGGTGCGGGCGGTTGCTGCTCCGGCTGTTGCGCGAAGGCGGTCGCGGGCAGCAAAATCGCACTGCCTGCCAGCAGCAATGGCCGCCACCGGCGTTTGCCGCCCGCGAAATTACCAAGTGTCATGCAAATCGAGCCCAACCCTGCGCGCATCCCGCGCCTTCTAAAGCTGGGGATCAACAGTCAGTTATTCCATGCTCCGTCAATGGCTAAGCCGCCCAAGTGTGGCGGCGCTGCGCCGGTCAGCGGTGATGTGTGTCGCCGCTGCCATAGGATGGCGCACGCCCAGCCCGCCGACAGGTCGTGATCTGCTCGCCCGCCGGATCAGCCTGCGCGGCCGGCACCTCCGCGCGCCAGCCGAGAATCGCATCCTCGCCGCGCAGCGACAGGATCAGATGCCGCCCATCCGGTCCGGCCGACACGGCGCGATAGCGCAGGCCGAGTTCCGCCCATTCGGCGACCATCGCATGCGATGCCCCCGCATAGGTCAAGGTCGCGGTTGAACGCGGGCGCTGGCTGAGCGCGCCGTCGCGGTCGCGGTGAAGGGCGCTGCTGTCGGGGAGGTAACCATGATCGTTGAACACGATCATGGCCGGGGCGCCGCCCTCACAGGTGAAGGCCAATCCCTCCGGCGCCTTGCCCTTCAGCGGCGATCCCGCACAGGCGGCGAGCGCAGCTGTCGCGGCCAAGCCGATAAAGCTGCCCGCGGCGATGAATCCAGGTCGCACCAAACCTCCCCCGCGCGGCTGCTCGTCCCGGACGCGATCATGCGCCGGGCGGCAATGGGGATCAAGCTGTCAGACGGCCGGTCAGGCGTAAGCGCGTTCGACCAGATCCTCGGGCGCGAGGCCCAGGCGCTTCATGTGCGCGCAAATGTCCGGCCAGCGATCCTCGAGGAACGCCTTGCGCTCGGCGGTGCGGAGGCGGTCGGCCGCGCCCGCAGCGACGAACATGCCGACGCCGCGCTTTACGACCACCAACCCCTCTTCCTGGAAGGTCTGATAGGCCTTGGCCACGGTCAACGGGTTGGCGCCGCATTCGGCGGCCAGGCTGCGCACCGACGGCAACGGATCACCATCGCCGACGCGGCCATCGAGGATCATCGCGCCGATGCGATCGCGCAGGCGCAAATAGACGGGGCGGTCTTCAGTCATGGGCTTTTGCTTCGCTCATGGCCGTGATGGTGCGCTAACACACCGGGCGCGTCAAGCCTGAACGCCAGATTAATTTCCGATAGGCGGGACAGTTCACCAGCGGCTGGCAATGGCCGCCAGTTCGGGCCGCGCGCGCTCTTCCAGCGCCATGCCGGGCGTGCCGATATAGATGAAGCCGGCGATCCGCTCTGGCGCCTGCCCGAACGCATCCAGCACCATCGGCGAATAGGCCGTCCAGCCGGTGATCCAGCCAGCGGCAAAGCCGAGCGCGTGCGCGCCATGCTCCAGATTCATCACTGCCGCGCCGCAGGACAGCAGCTGCTCCCATTCCGGGATCTTCGCGCTTTCCTTCGGGCTGTACAGCGCCACCACCAGTTCCGGCGCCTGAAAGGCCAGGCGGCTGATCGCCTCCGCCGTCGCCTCCGTGGGCTCGCCCGTTTCCGCGCGATAGGCGGCGAACAGCAAATCGGAAAAATCCCCGCGCCGCTCGCGCGCCACATGCACGAACCGCCACGGCGCGAGCTTGCCATGATCGGGCGTGCGCGCGGCAATGGCCAGGATGCGCTGCAACTCATCAGCTGAAGGCCCCGGTTCGATCAGGTCGCGCGGGCGGCCGGAGCGGCGGGTTTCCAGCAGGGAAAGCGGCGTGGTTTGATCGTTCAGCATGGGCCGCGCGCCTAACAGTGCCGGATGCCGCCAACAAGCGGTGCGGCGGTTGCCGGTCACAGCGTCGTCATAAAGCCGCTTGGCAAGCGCGTCAGGGCCGCTAGGTTGCCGCGAGAAACCAGAAACTTTCAGGGCGGAACCTCACGATGTCGGCTGAGATCATTCTATTTTGGGGCGCGGTTGTCGTCCTCGCGGGCTTCCTGCTGGGCGGAACCTACGTCGTCGCCCGCCCGCAGCCTGAATTCGCCGGCCACCCCAAGGGTCTCTTCCTGCTGTTCATGGCCGAGATGTGGGAGCGTTTCTCCTATTACGGCATGCGCGCCCTGCTGATGTTCTACCTCGTTCAGCATTGGCTGTTTTCGGAGGCTGATGCGGGCGTCATCTATGGCGCCTATACCGCTCTGGTTTACATCACGCCGGTGGTCGGCGGCTATCTCGCCGACCGCTACCTAGGACAGCGAAAGGCGGTGCTGTTCGGCGCCGTGCTGCTGACCTTCGGCCACTTCTTCATGGCGTTCGAAGGCAGTGGCGGACAGTCCGATCCGGGGATCAATGTCTTCTGGCTGGCCCTGGCCCTGATCATCGTCGGCTCGGGCTTCCTGAAGGCCAATATCTCGGTGATCGTCGGGCAACTTTATTCCCGCACCGACGTGCGCCGCGACGGCGCCTACACGATCTTCTACATGGGCATTAACGTCGGCGCGGCGACTGCCTCGCTGATCTGCGGCTATCTCGGCCAGACCTGGGGCTGGGGCTATGGCTTCGGTCTTGCTGGCCTCGGGATGCTGATCGGCCTGATTTTCTTTGTGGTCGGCAAGCCGTTGCTGATGGGCCAGGGCGAGCCGCGCAATCCCGCGCTGCTGCGGCAGCGGTCAATCGGCGTGCCGCGCGAATGGCATTTCTATGGTGTCGGTCTGGCGATGGTCGGCCTGGCCTGGGTCATGATCCAGTATCAGGACGCGGTGGGCGTGCTGCTCGGCGCATTTGGCGCGGTGTTGGTCAGCTACGTGCTGTTCATCGCCACCTTCGCTCTTCCTTATGGCGGCTACAAGCAGGCGCCCGCGGGCGCGGCCAACGCCTTCCTGCTGTCTGCCGCGGTGCTGGTCGTGGCGATGACGCTGACGGCCCTGTCGGTGCCCGGCGCGCGCTGGGTCGCTTTGGGCGGCGGCGTCGCGCTGATCGGCGTGATCGTGCAGCAATGCCTGGCGAAAGCAGACGAGGTGCGCGATCGCATTCTCGCCGCGATGTTCATGATCACCATGTCGATCGTCTTCTGGGCTTTGTTCGAACAGGCCGGTTCGTCCCTGAACCTGTTCACCGACAATCATGTCGATCGCGGCGGCGTGCCGGCCTCGATGTTCCAGTCGGTCAACGCCATCTACATCATCCTGCTGGCGCCGCTGTTCGCGAGCCTGTGGACCGGGCTCGGCCGGCGCGGCAAGGAGCCGTCGGCGCCGTTCAAGTTCGGCCTGGGCATCGTCCAGGTTGGTCTTGGCTTCCTGGTTCTGGTGTGGGGCGCGAACACGGTCGGTCCGGAGGTGGCCACGCCGGTCATCTTCATCTTCCTGATCTACCTGCTGCACACGACCGGCGAACTCTGCCTGTCGCCGGTAGGCCTTTCCGCGATGAACCGGCTCGCGCCGCGGCACATGGCGAGCCTCATGATGGGCATGTGGTTCTTCGCGTCGGCGACCGGTAATTTCGCCGCGGGCCTGATCGCCTCGGCGACCGGTGCGGAAGAGGTTGGCGAGACGGCGAGCAAGGACGTGGTGCTCGGCGTCTATTCGACGGTCGGCTGGGTCGCGATGGGAATTGGCGTGGCCGTGCTGGTGATCTCGCCGCTGATCAAGCGCCTCATGCACCTCAGCACGTTGCGCGATGACGAGGACGTCGCCGGGCAGGCCGAACTGGCCGAGCCGCAGGCGGCGGGCATTCATCCGGGCACGGCGCCCACCAAGCCGGGTCTGGACAAGGCATGATGCGGGCTGGTTTCGGGGCCGCCGCGCTGGCGGCCCTTCTCGCCGGCTGTTCGACCACGCAGACTTCGCAAGCGCCGGCCACGCCGGCGCAACCGGAGCGGCGCGCCTCGGCCGATCCCTATCCCTCCACTTACCGGCCCTATCCCGGCGTGCCGACCGCGATCACCAACGTCACCATCTTCGATGGCGAGGGTGCGCGAATCGACAATGGCGTGCTGGTGCTGGCCGAGGGCCGCGTCCAGGCGATCGGCGGGGCGGACACCGCGATTCCCGAAGGCGCGACGCGGATCGACGGGCAGGGGCGTTACGTCACCCCCGGCGTGATCGACATTCACAGCCACCTCGGCGACTATCCCAGCCCCGGGGTCGATGCCCATTCCGACGGCAACGAAGTCACCTCGCCGGTCCGCCCGGAAGTATGGGCCGAACACAGCATCTGGCCGCAGGATCCGGGCTTCACCCGCGCGCTTGCCAATGGCGGCATCACGACCCTGCACGTCCTCCCCGGCTCCGCGAATTTGTTCGGCGGGCGCGGCGTGACCCTGCGCAACGTCCCCGGCCGTACTTATCAGTCGATGCGTTTCCCCGGTGCGCCGCGCAGCCTGAAAATGGCTTGCGGCGAAAATCCCAAGCGCGTCTATGGCGGCCGCAACCAGATGCCGCAGACCCGCATGGGCAATGTCGCGCTGATGCGCTCGACCTGGCAGCGCGCAGTCGAATATCGCGATCGC
>JBBSLM010000075.1:0-8318 GCA_038255245.1 Sphingomonadales bacterium | reverse complement strand
TCCGCTTATGCCGATCGCACCGCGAAGCGCAGCCTGGAAGGCGCGCTCGGCGCCAAGGTCGCGGTGCGCCACAAGCCGCACGGCGTGCTGGCGGTGCTGGGACCCTATAACTTCCCGGCGCATCTGCCGAACGGCCATATCGTCCCGGCGCTGATCGCGGGCAATGCGGTGGTGTTCAAGCCGAGCGAGAAGACTCCGGCCGTCGGCGAATTCCTGATCAGCCTTTATCATGAGGCCGGGGTGCCGGAGGACGTGGCGATCTGCGTCCAGGGCGGGCCGGACGTGGGCAAGGCACTCGCGGCGGCGAGCGGTATCGACGGTTTGCTCTTCACCGGCTCGGCCCGCGCCGGCGTCGCGCTCCATCGCCAATTCGCCGACACGCCGAACAAGATCCTGGCGCTGGAGATGGGCGGCAACAATCCGCTCGTCGTCTGGGACGCGGTCGACATCCACGCCGCGGCCGCCACCGCCGTGCAATCGGCCTATATGTCTGCCGGACAACGCTGCACCGCCGCGCGCCGGCTGATCGTCAAGGACGGTGCCCACGAACCGCTCGTGGAAGCGATCGCGCGCCTGATCGACCGCATCATCGTCGGCCCGCCGCATGCCAACCCGGCCCCTTTCATGGGCCCGGTGATCGACAACCCGTCCGCCGACCATCTGCAGGAGGCTTTCCTAGAGATGCTCGGTCGCGGCGGCCGCGCGATTCGCCGCCTCGACCGGCCGGACGAGAAGCGGCCTTTCCTCACGCCCGCTCTGATCGACGTCACGGACGTGCAGCGCCGCCCCGACGCGGAATTGTTCGGCCCGGTCCTCCAGATCATCCGCGTGCCCGATTTCGAAAGCGCCCTCGCCGAGGCCAATGCCACGCGCTACGGTCTCGCCGCCAGCTTGGTCGGAGGCTCTCCGGAGCTGTACGACCGCTTCTGGGCAAATGTCCGCGCCGGCGTGATCAATTGGAACAAGCCGACCAACGGCGCGCCTTCCTCCGCCCCGTTCGGCGGTATTGGTCTCAGCGGCAATCACCGCCCGAGCGCCTATTACGCCGCAGACTATTGCGCCTATCCGGTGACCAGCAGCGAAGCCGAAGGGCTCCGCGCGACCATCGGCGTGGGCCTGAAAGACCCGACCCAGCTCGAGAATTGAGGAAGCCAATGCCCGGACCATATGACGACGAAGACGAGAACGACCGCTACGCCAGCCGGAGCGCACAGTCGCGCGGGAGCGGCTCCGGGCTGTCGGACTTCGTGGACATGCTCGGGCGGCGCCTGAGCGGGGCGATCCTGGGTGCGGGCGCGATGATCGCCATCGGCCTCTATGCCGGCGGGGGCGGGGGCGGCGATGTCGAGGCGCAGAAATACCAGGCCTTCGCCACCGATGGGGAAGTGTTCCGGCTGAACACCGATAGCGGCACCCTGATCGCCTGCAGCGCGACCGCGCCCTGCCGGATCGTCCTCCAGCGCGGGCAGGATCTGGCGGAAGACCAGAATAACAGTTTGTTCAAATCACCGGCTGGCGCGCAGCTGCCTGCGCCGGCACCTGCACCTCAACAGGCGCTGCCGGCTCCGGCTCAGACGAAGTAAGGAAGAACCACCCCCGGCCCCTCCAAGAAGGCTTGGAGGGGTGTCGGGCTGTGACTCCCCTCCGCGACTTCGTGGAGGGGTTGGGGGTGGTTCTTATTCTTGCTTACCGGCCCCGCTCGCCGGCCGGGGCACCGCCGACGCCACCATCCACCAGCCGCTTGCTCGCATAGGTATATTCCAGCGCGAGCCGCCGCGCGCTTTCGCGCAAATTCGCCGCCGCGGAATGCCCGCCGTCGATATTCTCGTAATAATAATAAGGCTGGCCGAGCTGGCTCAAACGCGCGGCCGCGCGGCGGCCGTGGCCCGGATGGACGCGGTCGTCCTTGGTCGAAGTCAGGATGAATGGCGTCGGATAATTCCGGCCCGGTGTCAGGCGCTGATAAGGCGAATAGCCCTCGATCCAGGCGCGCTGCTCGGGGATGCGCGGGTCGCCATATTCGCCGATCCACGACGCGCCGGCGCTCATCGTGTGATAGCGCAGCATGTCGAACAGCGGCACCTGGATGATCGCCGCGTTGAACAGCTCCGGCCGCTGGGTGATGGCGGTGCCCACGAGCAGCCCGCCCTGGCTACCACCGACGACGCCGAGGTGGCGCGGGCTGGTGACCCGGCGGCGGATCAGATCCTCGGCGACCGCGATATAATCGTCCCAGGTGCGCTGCTTGTTGGCGAGCTGCGCGCTCTGGTGCCACTCCGGCCCGAACTCGCCGCCGCCACGCAAATTGGCGACGACATAGGCATTGCCCTGCTCCAGCCACAGCGCGCCCATGTTCGCATTGTAGGCCGGGATCTGGCTGACCTGGAACCCGCCATAGCCGTAGAGCAAGGTCGGGGTTGAGCCGTCATTGCGCATGTTGCGCGGGCGGACGAGGAAATAGGGCACCTTCGTCCCGTCACGGGACGTCGCTTCGAACTGCTCGACCTGGTGATTGGCGGCGTTGAAGCGAGCCGGCGTCGACTTGATCGTCTCCAGCGCGCCGGTCTCGCCATTATAATACCACAGCGTCGACGGCGTCAGGTAATCGGTGACGCTGAACATCGCCTCGTCGCTCTCGTCCGAGGCTGCCGTGACGCCGATGCTGGCATTGGCCGGCAGCGCGATCGGGCGCGTCGTCCAGCGGCCGTTCGCATAATTCATCGCCACCGCGCGCCCGCGCACATTGTCGAGGATGGTGACAATCAGCGAGTCCTTGGTGGTCGAAAGTCCGCTCAAGGTCTGGCGCGCGGCCGGGGCCCAGACCAGACTCGGCCGCGCCGCATTCGGGTCGCGCTTCCACTCGTTGAGGTCGTAGCTGACGATCGCATCGGCGGCGAAGCGGGTACCGTGCGCTTCCCACGCCTCGTCCGACGTCACCAGCATGCGGCCGTCGATGATCCCGGCCGGGTTGGCCTTGGTCGGCAGGTTCAGCTTCACCGTCCGGTCACCGACCAGCATATGATATTCGCGGTTGAAGAAATCGATCGAGCGGATGAAGCCGACGCCGTGCACCGTCCCGGCGGCGTCGCGCAGCACGAACGGATCGGCCCGCGTGTCGCTGGCATTGGCGCGATACACTTCCTCGGCCTGCTCCAGGCTCTGGCCGCGGCGCAGCTTCTTGATCACGAATGGATAGGAGGATTCGGTCATCGTGCCGGGGCCCCAGTCACGGGCCACCAGCAGGGTGTCGCGGTCGAGCCAGGTCACGCTCTGCTTGCCAACCGGCACCCGGAAACCACCTTCCACGAACCTTTTGTTGACCGTGTCGAACTCGCGATACTCGGCGGCGTCGCGGCCGCCGTCCGACAGCACCACGAGACAGCGCGTCTCTTCGGGCGGCAGGCACATAGAGCCGCGATAGACCCAGTTCATATTCTCCGCCGCGGCCAGCGCATCGACATCGAGCACTGTCTCCCAGGTCGGATTGGCGGTGCGATAGCTGGCCATCGTCGTGCGCCGCCAGATGCCGCGCACATGGGTCTCGTCCTGCCAGAAATTGTGCAGCCCGTCGGGCCGGAAGCTGACGCCCGGAATACGGTCGCGCGCCTGCAGGATCTGCAGCGCCCGGTCGTGGAATTGCTGATAGCGCGGATCGGCGGTCAGCTCACCGAGCGTGCGCTCATTCTCCTTGCGCGCCCAGTCCAGCGCCTGCTTGCCCTCGATCTCGTCGAGGAAGGAGAATTCGTAAGGCTCGGCGGCCTGGCCCGCCGGCTGCGCGACCGCCGTCGTCATCGCGATCCCCGCCACTGCCGCCGCCAAAAGCGCTTTCGCTCCACGCATCGAATCCCTCCTGTCATGTGCCGGAGGGGCTAGCGCGGGTGACTGAGCGAGGCAACACGGGCGATCCCTCATGCGCCGTGGACGCGGCCCAATTTATCCCCGCGGCTCCGGCAGGTATTGCGTGTCCGCGAGGTCCGAGAATTTCGTGTATTTCGCGTCGAAGCGGAGGCGTATCTTGCCGGTGGCGCCGTGGCGCTGTTTGGCGACGATCACCTCGGCCTGGCCGTACACCTCCTGCATCTGCCGCTGCCATTCGACATAGGCATCCTGCGCCTTGGCATCGTCGCCGCCTTCGCGCGGCTCCTTGTTGGCGAGGTAATAATCCTCGCGGTAGATGAACATGACGACGTCGGCATCCTGCTCGATCGAGCCGGATTCGCGCAGGTCCGAGAGCTGCGGCCGTTTGTCCTCGCGGCTCTCCACCTGTCGGCTGAGCTGGGAGAGCGCCAGCACCGGAACCTGAAGTTCCTTGGCCAAGGTTTTGAGGCCCCGGCTGATCTCCGAAATTTCCTGCACGCGATTCTGGTCGCCGCCGCTGCGGCCGGTGCCCTGCAGCAACTGGAGATAATCGACCACGACCATGCCGATCTGGCGCTGCCGCTTCAGCCGCCGCGCCCGGGTGCGCAGCGCCGCGATGGTGAGGCCGGGCGTATCGTCGATGTAGAGCGGAAGGTCCTGCAATTGCTGCGAGGCGCGGGCGAGCTGGCGAAACTCGTCCTTGCTGATCTTGCCCATGCGCAGCGCCTCGGAACTGACTTCCGATTGCTCGGCCAGGATACGGGTGGCGAGCTGGTCGGCCGACATTTCCAGGCTGAACAGGGCAACCGGCGCGCCCGACATCTTTTCCGGCGGCACGCCGTCGGCCAGCTCGTCGACATATTTGCGCGCCATGTTGAAGGCGATGTTGGTGGCGAGCGCCGACTTGCCCATGCCGGGGCGGCCGGCGAGGATGAGCAGGTCCGAATTGTGGAAGCCCCCGGTCTTGGCGTTGATCGCATTGATGCCGGTGGTCATGCCGCTGAGGCCGCCGCCGGAGGCCAGCGCCTTTTCGACCATCTTGATCGCATCGACCGCGGCCGACGCGAAGGTGCGCACGCCGCCCTCGACGCCGCCTTCCTCCGCGACGCGATAGAGCGCGGATTCGGCCGCCTCGATCTGCTTGTTGGGCTCGACTTCCTCGCTTGTGTCGAGCGCGCGCTCGACCATTTCGCGGCCGACGCTGACCAAAGCGCGCAGCTGGGCGAGATCGTAAATCTGCTCGGCGAAATCCCGCGCGCCGATGATCGGCGCCGCGCTGCCGGTCAATTGGGCGAGATAGGCCGGCCCGCCCAGCGGCTTCATCTCCTCGTCCGCCTCGAACACCGGCCGGAGCGTCACCGGCGTCGCCAGCATATTCTTGTCCACCAGCCGGCGAATCTGCTCGTAGATGCGCCCGTGCAGCGGCTCGTAGAAATGATCGGCGCGCAGCTTGAGCTGGATATCCTCGAGCAGGCGATTGTCGATCATCAACGCGCCCAGCAGGGCGCCCTCGGCCTCGACATTGTGCGGCAGGGAAGTGGCAGCGCCCATTGGCGCTTCGACGACAGAGAGACTGGCGGGCATGGCTATTCCCTACGCCCCGTCCTTGACCACGCTCAACCCCGATGACGCAGATGAACGGGGACGAATTGTGGATGACTCGTTCGCGGGCTGGCATGGCGATGCTGCACCCGCTAACAGCCGGCCATGGGCTTCCCGCGCATCATCCGGATCGACCTCGACGAACGATCGATCGTGCGCCGCAGCGACGATATCGAGCAGGAGCGCCGGATCGCGATCGACGACATGCTCGCGGGCAATCATTTCGACGTGGCCGGCCAGGAAGGTCCGTTCCGGCTCGAAATGGGCGTGCAGGACGGCCGGCTGGCGATCGCGGTCCAGGATGCCGACGGCGCGCCGCTCGACACGATCAAGCTCGGCCTGGGCCGCTTCCGCCGGCCCATCCGCGACTATTTCCACATTTGCGAAAGCTATTTCAAAGCGGTGCGCGGGTCCGATCCGCGCGCGATCGAGACGATCGACATGGCCCGTCGCGGCATTCATGACGAGGCGGCCGAGCTGCTGAAGGACAGCCTCGCCGACCGGGTGACGCTTGATTTCGACACCGCGCGCCGCCTCTTCACGCTGATCTGCGTCCTGCATATCAAAGCCGGGACCAATGTGGTCGAGCAACGAGCCCTGGAGCCCCGATGATCCTGTCCGACATCTCGATCCGCGAACGCGCCCGCACCCAGGCCATGATCGAGCCCTTCGTCGAGGCGCAAAGGCGAGAGGGCTGCATCAGCTACGGCCTGTCCTCCTACGGCTATGATGCGCGGGTAGCGGATGAGTTCAAGATTTTCACCAATGTCGACAGCGCCGTCGTCGACCCGAAGAATTTCGACGCGAACAGCTTCGTCGATCGCAAGACCGCCGTCTGCGTCATCCCGCCGAACAGCTTCGCGCTGGCCCGGACGGTGGAATATTTCCGCATCCCGCGCGATCTGCTGGTCATCTGCCTCGGCAAATCGACCTATGCACGCTGCGGCATCATCGTGAACGTGACGCCGCTGGAGCCCGGCTGGGAGGGCCATGTGACGCTGGAATTCAGCAACACCACGCCTTTGCCCGCCAAGGTCTATGCCAACGAAGGCGCCTGCCAGTTTCTGTTCCTGCAGGGCGACCAGCCGTGCGAGACCAGCTATGCCGACCGGGCGGGCAAATACATGGGTCAGCGCGGCGTGACGCTGCCCAAGCTGTAGCGGCCTCAGCGCCGCGGCGGAGGCGGCAGCAAAGGGCAATTTTCAACGACCACGCCCTGGAGCGTCCGGCCGTTCGGGCTGCGGGCGTCGGCGCGGAAGTTCATCGGGCCGGAGAGCAATTCGGCACCGCCCGGCGCGGCGCAGAAAGCGGCGGCGAAGCGCAGGCTGAGTGCTTCGGGCGTGGCGGCGGCGAGCGCGGCATCGCTGATCTCGTAGGTCAGGACCAAAGCATCGCCATCGTCAGCGGCGCCGACCATCGCAACGTCCGGAGCGAAACGCTGCGGCAGGCGCGGCTGGATCGCGGTGGCGACGGTCTGCGGGGTGATGACCGGCGGCGCGGAGGCGGCCGGCTGGGCGGCGGCGAGGGCGAGGTGAATCAGGATCAGCATTACAATCACATGGTGCCTGGAAGCGTATGTGCCAACATCAGCGCTTTCGCCCCTGATGGCGGATGTTGGACGGACGCCCGCGGCGGCCCTGTTGCGGACCGCTGCGGCGGCCGTCGCGGACCGGGCCGCGGCGTTCGCGGGGGCCCGATGGAGCCGCGTCGGGCAGTTCGAAGCGCAGCGAGCCGCTGACCGGATCGGCCTCGGCGAGGCGCAATTTCAGGCGCTGGCCGGATTCGTAGCTCTCGCCGCTCTGCTCGCCGACCAGGGCCTGGCGGGCTTCCTCGTAGCGGAAATATTCCTGGCCCAGAGTCGAGACCGGGACCAAGCCGTCGCCGCCAAGCCCTTCCACAGTCGCGAAAAAGCCGAACGGTTGCACGCCCGTGATGCGGCAATCCACCAGCGCCCCGACCTGTTCGGACAGATAGGCCGCGACATAACGGTCCATCGTCTCGCGCTCCGCCATCATCGCCCGGCGCTCGAACTGCGAGATCAATTCGCCGGTCACGTCCATCGCCGCGGCTTCCTGCTCGGTCAGCTGCGTCGCCTGTACCTCGGGCTCAAGCCGGTAGGCGCGGACGAGAGCGCGGTGGACCACCAGATCGGCATAGCGGCGGATCGGCGAGGTGAAATGGGCGTAGCTGCCGAGCGCGAGGCCGAAATGGCCGTGATTGTCGGGGCCGTAATAAGCCTGCGTCTGGGTGCGCAGGATCTGCTCCATGATCTGCGGCAGGATGTCGGGTTCGTCGCCGCTGCCGCCGTCGCGGGCGCGGACCCGCTCGATGACGTGATTGAACGTGCCCGGGCGGATCACCTGGCCCAAGGCGAATTCGATCTCGAAGGTCTTCAGGAAATCCTTCAGCGCGACCAGCTTCTCGCGCCCCGGCGGCTCGTGGACGCGGTACATGACCGGCAGCTTCTTCGCCTCCAGCGCCTTGGCGGCGGCGACGTTGGCGGCGATCATATATTCCTCGATCAGCCGGTGCGCGTCGAGCCGCTCGCGCGGCGCGACCGAGGCGATGCGGCCCTTCTCGTCCAGCATGACGCGGCGTTCAGGCAGGTCGAGCTCCAGCGGGCTGCGTTTGTCCCGCGCGGCGGCGAGTGCGCGCCAGCAGGCCCAAAGGGGAGAAAGCACGGAGGCAACCGAATCCCCCTCCCCGTTCGCTTCGAGCGAAGTCGAGAAGCCTGTGCCGTGGGGCGCTGGAATGTGTGTCTCGACGTCGCTCGACACGAACGGATCTTTTTTCCCCTCGATCCGATCCATCATCGCCTGCGCATCCTCATAGGCAATGTTGGCGCGGATGCGGACGCG
>JBBSLM010000074.1:0-8328 GCA_038255245.1 Sphingomonadales bacterium | reverse complement strand
TCCGCCCGCGACGTCGAACAGATCGCCATAGGCATAGGCCAGGGCAAAGGCTGGCGCGGCCAGCGGCAGCGCCAGCGCCCAGGCGAAGACGTCGCGCCCCGGGAAGCGGTGCATCACCACCAGCCAGGCGGCAAGCGTGCCCACGGTCGCGGTGATCGCCCCGACCAGCAAAGCCAGCCCGGCCGAGGTCAGGGCGTAGCGGCCCACATCCGCCGCGGCGATATCGGCGGTCGCACCCGAAAAGGCAGCCGCGACGATGCCGAGCAAAGGCAGCGCAGCCGCCACCGCCGCCAGCAAAGCCAGCCATTGCAGCAGGCCGAAAGACCGCCGCCGGGGGATGCGACCGGCGGCGGCTGGAGCGGGGATTGTGCCTATCGCCAGCCGACCCGGCTCATCAGCGACTGCGCCTCAGGCTGTCGCGCCGCAAAGGCAGCGACCGCCATCGGGTGGGCGGTGAAATTGGCATGCACCGCGACCGGATCCGGCGCGGGCACGTTGGGCGAGGCCGGGAATTCGTTGTTCAGCCGCGAGATCCGCGTCTGCCCGTCCGCCGAGGCGAGGAATTCCAGCAGTCGCACCGCATTGTCCCTATGCGGCGCGCGCGCCAGCACGCCGCCCGCGGCGACGTTCACGTGCGCGCCCTGCCCGTCCAGGCTCGGGAAGGCCAGCTTCACCCGCTCGGTGATCGCGCGGTCGCCCGCATCCTCGCCATTGGCCATGCGGATATAATAATAGCTATTGGTGATCGCGACTTCGCAGACGCCGGCGCCGACCGCGCGGATCTGGTCGCGGTCGCCGCCCTCGGGCGGACGCGCCATGTTGGCGACGATGCCGCGCGCCCATTCCTCGGCCCGCTGCGGGCCCCAGGCCTCGATCAAGGCGCCGAGCAGCGACAGATTGTAGACGCTGTCGGACGAGCGCACGCACAGGCGCCCACGGAAGCGCGGGCTGGCGAGCTTCTCATAAGTGTCGACTTCCTCCGGGCGCACCTTGGCGCTGTCATAAGCAATGATGCGCGCCCGGCGCGCAAAGCCGAACCAGCGGTTCTCCGGATCGCGCAAATTCGCCGGAATGGCGGCGTTCAGCGCTTCGGACTGGGTCGGCTGGAACAGGTTCGCCTGTTGCGCCCGCCACATCGCGCCGGCATCGGCGGCGACGAACAAATCGGCCGGGCTGGCCTCGCCTTCGCTCTGGATGCGCGCGACCAGCTCGTCCGGCCGCCCCTCGATCACGTTGACCCGGATCCCGGTTTCCTCGGTGAAGCGCGCCAGCACTTCCTTGTCGCCGTCATAATGCCGCGCGCTGTAGAGATTCACTTCGCCCGCAGCGGCATCGCCGGACTGATTGCTCTGTGCACCGCACGCGGCAAGCATGGCGATGCCCGCGACCAGGCCCAGCATGGAACGTCGATTCATCCGTTCGTCTCCTTCGCGAACCGCCCTAGAGATATTGAGAACGATTCGCAAGAGAGCGTGGGAGTAGAGCGGATTTTGGGTGAGACGGCACCGGCCCGCGCCCCGCCCGGCCACCCAACCATAATATTTCTACGGGGGGCCGGTGGGGTGCGGGCCGGTGCGGATCCAGCGAAGCTGAAGACTACCCTAGAAGCGGATCGACAGCCCCGCCGACAGCCGCGCGCCGCGATCATAGGTGTTGACGTCAATAATGCCCGCTTCGCCATAATCCTGGCGCTCGCGATATTGCGTTTCGAAGATGTTGCGCGCCTCCAGCTTCAGCTCGGCCTCCGCGCCGCCGATGCGGATGCCTTGGCGCAGCACCACGTCGATGCTCAGCCCCGGCTCCTCGACCGCGTCCGGATAGATGGGCGAGCGCGCGCCGCGATAGGTGGTCCGCTCCGAGGCGTAGCTGGCCAGCAAGGTGAGCTGGGACAGGCTGTCCGTATCCTCGATGCCGATCTGCAAATTCACCAGATGCTCGGATTGGCCCACCAGCGGCGCGCCATTTTCGAAGATCACGTCGGCCGGCACGACGATCCGCACCGGATTGGCCGGATCGGCCGACAGCGGCTGGATCGGCGCGGCGACGTCTTCGTCGCCGACGATCAGTTCGGACTTGCTCCAGGTATAATTGGCGGACACGAACAGCCGCCGCGTGTCGAAAAAGCCGCCGCCCAGGAAATCGAGCGGGAAATATTTCTGCGCCTCCAGCTCCACGCCATAGATGTTCGCGGCCGGCGCATTGGTGAAGCCGACCAGAATGTCGCCGGACGACGAGGGCGGGCTCACCACCGCCTCGATCGGATTGTCGAGCCGCTTGAAGAACCCGGCGATGCTCAGCCTCTCGTCGCGCGCCGGATAATGTTCCAGCCGCGCTTCGGCATTGGTCAGTTCGGTATCGACCAGGAACGGATTGCCGAAGAAGCTGCGGTCGCTCTCGAAATCCTCATATTGCTGCGGCGCCAGTTCGCGGAATTGCGGCCGGGCGATGGTGCGCGAGCCGTGCAGGCGGAACTGGGTCCGCTCGGCAAATTCCCAGGTCAGGGTCGCCGCGGGCAGGAAATAGTCATTCTCCAAATTGGTCGGCGCGAAGGCGGCCCCGGTGGTGACCGACTGCCGCGCGCTTTCGTAGCGCACTCCGCCGGACAGCGAGATGCCGGCGCCGAACTCGACCGTGCCCATCAGGTAACCGGCATGGATATCGAGCCCGGCCTCGTAGAAATTCGCGCCGTTCGCCGCCTCGGGCTGGAGCGTGATGCCGGCGGTCTGGATGGTGAAATCCGACAGCAGGAAATCGGGCCGAAGCTGCCCCACCAGATCGCTGACCCGGCCGTTGCCGGGACCGCGGTAACGGAAGAAATAGCGTGTCGATTCCCGCTGCGTCTCGTTATAGGCGTAGCCCGCCGTCAGCGTCAGCGGCAGGGCGAAGGCATTGGCCCAGGACAGGTCCGCGCCCCCGGCCAGCACCTGCTCGTCCAGATTGCTGAAGGTGATCGTCGCGGTTTCGAACGTGCCGCCCAGCCGGTTCACATAGTCGCCGATCACCGGATCGAAAGCGTAGGAGAATTCGCGCTCGTAGGGCGATTTGCGCAGCGTGCGCGCATAGGTGCCGCGCAGATCGACATCGACATCGCCGAAATCGAGCTCGGCCACGCCCTGCAAATCGTACAGCTCGCGTTCGAAGAAAAAGGTGCTCTGTCGGAGCACTGGATCGGGCGAGCCCGCGATCGGGGTGGCCCCGGCGAACAGATCGAAGCCGCTCGACAGCCTCCCCTGTTTGATCGTGTCGTGAATATAGAGATTGGTCAGGCGAAAGCGGTGCTCGCCCACCTCCAGACCGATGCCGAACAGACCGTTCACGATCACGCGATTGTCGGTGAAAACGGTACGATATTGCGAGGAGACGTCGCCGCTCACGTCGCCTTGCTGTTGCAACACGTCGCGCGTGTTCCAGCTGTTGCTGATCCCCGCATTGGCGATGAAGCCCAGCTCGCCGTCGCCGAACACCGGCACGACAAGGCCCGCCGACAAGCCGGCAGACCAATTGGCCGGAATGTTGCGGTTGCGCTGGAGCACGGTCGTGCTCGAATTGCTGAATTCGGTCAGTTCCAGCGAAGTGATGGTGCGGCCGGTGATAGCGGATTCGAGGACCGAGGCGGGCACCGCGCGGGTGCCGTCGTCATAGCCCAGGAAATCGCGGTCACCGCCGAAATAGGTGTAACCCAGGTTGAACGTCGTGAACGTGTCGCCGCTGATCGAACCGCTGAGCTCGAGGAAATTCTCGCGCGGCGTGGCGGTGGTGGTGAGGTTGATCACGCCGCCGCCGAATTCGCCCGGATAATTGGGAGAATAGCTCTTCTGCACGAGCGCCGAGGCGATCACGCTGGTCGGAAAGATGTCGAGCGGCACCACCCGCCGCAGCGGCTCGGGGCTCGGCAAGGGCGAGCCATTGAGCAGCGCCAGCGAATAGCGATCGCCCAGGCCGCGCACATAGACGAAGCCCGATCCCACCACGCTGAGCCCCGTCACGCGGCCCAGCGCGCCGGCAATGTCGCCTTCACCGGTTCGTGCGATATCCTCGGTGGACAACAGGTTCAGCACCTGCGGCGCGGTGCGGGCCAGGTTGGACGGCCCCCGCGTGCCGGTGACGACCATCTCCGCGCCCGGCGCGGAGACCTCGATCTCGTCTTCGGGCGGCTGCTCTTCCGTTGCCGCCGCGGCCGGCTCGGCCTCGACCGGCGGTGCGGGCGCCGGCTGTACCTGCGCCAGCGCCGAAGGCGCGACGAGCGATGTGGTGAGCAGCAATAGCCCGCCAGTGATGGTGCGCCTGATCATGTTCCCGGTCCCCCGATTGTTGTTGAGCTGGGACCGTTCAGGACACCGGCAAGGCGGTGCACGAGCCGCTGGTCGAGCCGAAATTCGCGAAGCTCGAATTGCAGGTCCAGCCCTGATATTCCGCCTGGTTCGAGGCGGAGACCGCACCGACAAAACCCGGACTGATCAGGAAGGCCTCGCCCGCCGGGTTCAGCGACGCGGCGGCGAACGCGGTCGCGCCGGTCGCACCCGCGCCGGGCAGATAAGTGCTGATCAGCGTGTTCATCGCCGCGGAATTGTTGTTCGTACCCAGATTGAAGGCCGTCTGCGCCTCCGCTGCCGTCGTGCTCACGCCATTGCCGAAAGCCGACAGGCATTCGAACAACACCGAATTGAAAAGCGGCGGTCCGCGATCCGGCGCGACCACGCCCGACGCCGGATCGGCCGGCGGCGAGTTGGTGGCGGCTCTCAGCGTTTCCTGGTGGGAAATGACGAGGCAAGACGACGCCGTGTTGCGGACGATGCCGTTGACCAACGTCGCGTCCGCGCCACCGCGAATGTGCATCGACTGGAAGGCCAGCGGGGAGATGAACGTGAAGTTGGCGAGCCGCAATTGCTGGCGCGGTGCGGCCTCGCGATTGTTGTTGGAATCGACTTCCAGATTGGCCGGGTCGGAACTGCCATTGCCGGTCCGCTTGATGCCGAGCACGAACTGGATCGAGCCGTTATAGCCGAAATCGGTGTCGAGATCGTCGTCGTCGGTGCCGGTCATCACCAGATAGCGGGCATTGTGGGTACCGCCGAAGATTTCGATGCCGTCGTCGGCGCTATTGTGGATCTGGATGTGATCCACGGTCGTGCCACGACCGACGCCGCCTGTGGTCAGACCCTGAAGTTCGTTGCCCGCCGAAATCGCGGTGCCGGAGTAGCGGATCTGAACGTAGCGAAGGATGCCGCTATTGTCGTTGAACACGTCGCCGCCATAAGCGACGTTGCCCGTGCCCTCGATGATGTTCTGGCACCCGGAGGAGCCGCCGACCAGGCTGGTCGATCCGGCCGCGGCGGAGCAATCGCTGATCGGCGCGCGACCGGCGATGATGACGCCGCCCCATAGGCCCTGACTGGTATCGGTGGCGGTGCCGAGAACGTTCTCTTTCGCCGTGAAGATGATCGGGAGGGTCGACGTTCCCTCGGCATTCAGGCGCGAACCGCGGTTGATGGCGAGCAAGTCGTTGGTCGCATCACCGCTATTGGCGAAGATGACGACGCCCGGGTCGATGGTCAGAATGGCCGAGCGACCGGTGCTGTTTCCGGCCGCCGTTCCGCCTAGGTCGATGCCGACATCGACGCGACCGTCGATCAGATAGGCGACGCCGGGATTGCGGGTCAGCCTGAGATCGGTCGTGATCGACGAAGGCAGGCGGCAGGCGCGGAAATTGCCAACCACACCTGCGTCGGTCACGCCGGCAATGCCCGGGCAGCCAGCGGCTGGGGTGCCGGGCGGTGTGGTGGGCGGCGTTGGCGTGGTCGGCGGGGTCGGCGTCGATGGCGGCACGATGATCACGCCTTCGCCCGGCGATGCGATGTCGTCAGCGCCGCAGGCGGCCAGCGGGAGCAAAGTGGTGACAAGCAAAAGCGCGCGAAACTTGGTCATGGCCAACCCCTTGTTGTGCAGCGGGAGCGACTCGGCGGGCGCCGATCACTGTCCTTGAGGCGCCGATTAGGGGTCGTTCGTGATGGCTATGTTTCGATTGCAAGACTCCCGGCGACACAAAAGAGTCCGCGGCACGCAACGCGATCGTCACGCTGTTGTAACGAATCGCGATTTCACGGTGACGACGACCTGGAGAGTCGCGGGCAGCGGGCAAACGGCCTGCTGGTGCGGTCAAGGTTGGCAGCCTGAGTTTCTTCCGGACCGAGCTACTGCTAGGGGCGGCGCCGACGCATATGGAGAAGCGCGCGGTGAGCTATTTCACGCGGATTGCCGAGGGTCTCAATGTCGCCGCGGCCCTGGCCGAAGTGCTGGCGCAGGGAGGCAAACCCTATCGCCCCGATGCGGCCGAACAGGCCCGGCGCGCGCTGCAGGGCATGGGGGAGGCCAATCCGGCCGGCACGCTGATCGTCGGATCGCGCAGCTTCTCGCTTTATCCGGCGGTGCAAAGGCTGCTGTTCAGGGCTGCCGGCCGGTTGGGGCCGCAGGAGGCGGTGTGGAAAGCGCGGGTCAAGATTCTGCCCCCCAGGGCGTCCATGCTTCCCCATCGGGACGATCTGCCGCCCGCCGAGCGCCGTTATCAAATTGCCATCCAGTGCGACGACCATGCCTATTTCGACATTGACGGCGAGCGCTGCTCGTTCCGGCCCGGCGAGATGTGGCACGTCGATCTGGCCGACCGGCTCCACTACGTGCACAACGGGAGCGAGAAGCCGCGCATCGTGTTGATCTTCGACACGCTGCCGCCGGCGCTGGCGGAAGCCGCGACGGCGAAGGCTCGGGCGGCGGCAAGCGCCGCTGCCCGCGGCACGACCGGCGACATGCTGGCACCATCGCCCCGTATTCCGGCGAGCCGGGCAAGTGCCAGCGGCGGCCAGGATTGAAGCCCAAGCGGATGCCAGAGCGTCTCGACGTCGGCGATGCGCCCGCGCGACGCGCAGCGGCCGGTCGCTCCAAGCGCGGTGACGGACTCGAAAACCCGCTGACCCGGAAAATGGCCGAAATGCGCCAACGCGTCAGGAGGCAGGCATGACAGCAGTTCGGCCAGATCGGCGGCATTCGTGGTTCGCCCCGCTGGCTTTGGTCGCGGCCGTTGCCGGCGGCGGCATCGGGCTGGCGATGCTGGTCGGGCCGAGCGGCGGCAATGGGGACGGAACCACGGCGCTGCTGAAGGGCGGCCAGAACGAATTGCTGCGCGGTACCCCCGACAGCATCGGCCGCGCGCGCGACATGTTTTCCGAGGCCGCCGCGCTCGATCCGGACAATGCCGGCAACCATGCCCAGCTCGCCCTCGCCGATCTGCGCCTGATCGATTCCACCCCGCGCGCCGCCGCCGAGACTTTGCCCCGCGCCCACGCCGCCGCGGCCCGCGCCGCCGAACTCGATCCCGAACTGGCCGATGCGCAGGAAGCATTGGGCTACACGACCTTTTTCTGGCGCGGCGAATGGCCGGCCGGCATGGCGCGGTTGGAACGCGCGGTCGCGCTCGATCCGCAATCGCCCCGCGCCCGCCACTGGCGCGGCCTCGCCTTGCTCTATGCCGGCGATCCGGCCCGCGCTTTGGCCGATCTCGACATCGCCTTCCGGCTCGCGCCGCAGGAGCGGGCGATCATCGCCGATCGCGGCCTCGCCCTGGCCCTGGCCGGCCGCGTCGAGGAAGGCCTCGCCGTGCTGCGCCGCCTGGCCCGCGAGGAACCGCAATTCGCCGGCGCCGCCCGCAACCTCGCTTTGGTCCACCTCGCCCGCGGCGACGATGCCGCCTGGCTCGAGGCGGAGGAGCGCGCCGCCACGCTCACCGGCGACAATGATGCGGCGGCAGCGGCCCAAGCGGGCCGCGACGCCCTCGCCGGTGGCGCCCACCCCGCCGCCCTTGCCGCTATGCTGGAACGAACCAGCGCGCCCTACCCTCGCGCCCGCATCCTCGCTCTGCTTGGCCGCGCGGACGAAGCGCTCGCGGCGCTTGGCGAAGCCCGCCGCACGTTCGCTTTTCTCACCGTCCGGATCGATCCCGCCTTCGCCACCCTGCGCAACGATCCGCGCTTCCGGGCGCTCGCCGCTTCCCTCGGCTGACCTTGCCTTTCATGGCCCCCCGCGCTAAGGGCCCGCCCTTCCAAGCACATGCGCGGAAAATTCATGCGGGAGGCGCGCCTCGGCTCGCCGTCTGGACCGCTAAACTTGAACCCGTTCCGGCTATCGCCGGTGCGCGCAACAGAGTGAGAGAAAATGGCCAAGAAGATTACCGGCTATATCAAGCTGCAGGTGCCGGCTGGCGATGCCAAGCCCGCGCCGCCGATCGGCCCCGCGCTGGGTCAGCGCGGCGTCAACATCATGGAATTCTGCAAGGCG
>JBBSLM010000073.1:0-8374 GCA_038255245.1 Sphingomonadales bacterium | reverse complement strand
CAGCAGGATCTTGGGGCGCAATTGCAGGTTGATTTCGGGCAGCAGGAAAAGGGTGAGCACGGTGACGTCGTTCAGCTGGGTGACGAACAGATCCTCCTGCCGGAAACTCACCTTGTCGGCGACGCCCGCTTCGCGCGCATTCGCGTCCGACTGCTCGATCAGCCGGGGGTCGATCTCCACGCCCATGCCGCGCGCGCCCTTTTCGCGCGCCGCGAGAATCGGAATGCGGCCGTCGCCGGAGCCGAGGTCGACGACCAGATCGTTCGGGCCGACATCGGCCAGTTCGAGCATCGAGCGGACGACGTCATATTCGGACGCCCCCTGCGGCGCCTCGGCGGCTTGCGCACTATTGGACACATTGGCGGATACGTTGACGGCCTGCTGGCAGCCGGCGAGACCCAAAGCGGCACAGGTAACGAGCAGAAAGGAAAGTCGATTCATCTAGGTTCGTTCCCTTGTTCGCATCGACCCTTAGGCAGGTCTGCCCGCGCGGAGAAGGGTGGCGGGGAAATTCTCTGCGGCTTCCCGCCGGACGCGCCTGCAGGTAAGCCGGTCACGTGACCCCGCTCGACCCCCGCCAGCTCACCCTGCTCCGCCTCCGCTTCCTGATCGGCGCGATGATATTGCTCGCGGCCATCGTCGTCGGCGAGCTCTGGCTGGCGCGCCAGCCGTGGCAGCCGGCCTTCCTGTCGCCGTGGCTGGTCACCGGCATCGCCGCCCCGCTGCTGCTCGCGGCGAGTTGGCTGCTGCCGCTGCGCCGCTATCGTGCCTGGGGCTATGACCAGCGCGAGGACGAATTGATCGTCAAGCATGGCAATCTGATCCGCCAGCTCACCGTCGTGCCGTTCGGGCGGGTGCAGCATATCGACATCGCACAAGGCCCACTGCAGCGCGCTTTGGGCCTCGCCACTCTGGTCCTGAACACCGCCGGCACGCGCGGCGCGGCGGTTAAGCTGCCCGGCCTGCGCCCCGACACGGCCGAACAGCTGCGCGACCATATCCGCGGCAAGATTCGCCAGGATCTGGCGTGACCGGCCTGGCGGATGGCCCGCGCCGTCTCCACCCGATCTCGATGGTGGACAATGCGATCAAGGCCGCGCCCGGCGCGCTGATCGGCATGGTCGGCGCGGTCGGCGTGCTGATCCAGCGCAATCCCGCCCTCGCGATCCTGATCGCCTTCGGCATTCTCGCTTTCTTGCTGCTGAGCGCCGCGATCAGCTGGTGGCGGTTCAGCTACGATATCCGTGCGAACGAGATCGTGATCGCAAAGGGCCTGTTCAGCCGTCAGCGGCGGGTGATCCCGTTCGATCGGGTGCGCGACATCGCCATCGAGCAGCCCCTGCTGGCGCGGCTGGTCGGCACCGCGCGGGTGCGGATCGAAACCGGCGGGTCGAAGAAGGACGAGGGCCTGCTCGACATGATCGATCTCGCCGGCGCGCACGCGCTGCGCGATCTCGTGCGGGACATGCACCGGACCCCGGCGGCCGTAACAGCCACCGATCAACCAGCCGCGGCGCCGGTCGAGCCGGTCATCTTCGCCATGTCGATCGGTCGTGTGCTCATCTCCGGCCTGCTGAATTTCTCCCTGATCTTCATCGCCTTGGCCTTCGGCGCGCTGCAATATCTGGACCAGCTCGGCGTCGTCGATATCGAGCGGATGATCGAATCGCGCCGCGGCGGCGCGGTCGCCGGACTGCTCAATTTCCGGACGGCTGGGATACTGCTCCTCCTGCTCGCTCTGCTCGGTGTGGCCAGCGGCGTGCTGCGCACCTTGTTGCGCGATTACGCCTTCATGCTGACGGCCGGTGAAACCGGCCTGAGGCGGCGGCGCGGGCTGCTGACCCTGTCGGAAGTCGTCATTCCGGCGCGGCGGACGGAGGCGGCGCGGATCGAGACCGGCCTGATCGGCGGCTTGCTCGGCTGGCACGGCCTGGCCTTCCAGACCCTCGGCGCCGACGCCAAGGAAGGCGGCGTGCAGGATGCGGCCCCCTTCGCGCGCACAGACGAAATTGCCCATGTCCTCGCCGAAGCCGGCTTCCCGCCGCTGCCGGACGTGGCGATGACCCGCCCGCCGGCGCGAGCGCTGGTCCGGCGCTGCGGGCCGTGGCTGGCGCTTGCTGGCGTGGCCGCGATCGCCGCGCGATATTTGCCTTATGCAAATTGGGCGGCGCTGGCGTTGGTGGCGATGGCGCTGGCCGCCTCGCTCGCCTGGCTGCGCGAAGCCCATCTCGCCGGGGAGCGATCGCTCTACGTGCGCGAGGGCCTGTTCACGCAGCGGCTGTGGATCATCCCGCACGAAAAGCTGCAGGTCGTCGCCACGCGCCGCGGCCCGCTGCAGCGCCTGCTCGGCCTGTCCGGGCTCATCCCCGACACGGCGGGCGCCCCCGCCATGGGCGCGCCGCGCATCGCCGATCTGGCCCGCGCCGAGGCGGACATGCTGGCCGAGCGCCTGCTCGCCGATTTCTATACGGCGCGGACGCGCGTTCGGGCCGGGCTTCCTGTCACCTAAGATTCGTTGAGCCGCGCGCCCGGCGCGCCTAAGCAGGTGCCATGCAGTTGCAGGCCAGGGACAAGAGAGCGCTGATCGGCGGCGCAATGGTGGTCACCGCTTTGCTGGCAATCCTGCTGTGGCCGCGCGCGCCCAGTGGTAGCAATGTCGAGCTGGTTCCGGCGGCCGAACGCGGGACGCCGCCGCCGGCAGCGGCCAACCCCGTGCCGCCACCGGTCGCGGCCGCGCAGCCTGGCGCTCCGGCGCCGCCCGGCGCTCCGGTTCAGCCGACGCCCGCTCCGGGCGGCGTGCCCGAGGGCCTGAAGCTCACCGGCGTCACCGCCACCGGTGCGATCTTCGCTTATGGCGACGGCAGCCAAAGACTCGTGCGGCGTGGGCGGGAAGTCTCGCCCGGACTCGTCCTCCAAACCGTGCGCGTGCACGACGTGATCCTCACCGCCAACGGCACGACCTTGCGGCTGACCTTCTCCGGCCCGGCCACGCCGATGCAGCCCCCGGCAAACTCGGCTCCCGCACCGGCCACGCTTCCGGCGCAACCGACGCCGCCGGATCGCAGCCTGTTCCGGTGACGCGAATCCGCACGGCCCGGGGCGGGCAGGCGGGCTTCACGCTCGTCGAGCTGATCGTCGTGATCACGATCATCGGCATCCTCTCGGCAGCGGCGATCCTCGCCATTCCCGATCCGCGCGGCGGTTTGAGGGTGGAGGCCGAGCGGTTTGCGGCGCGAGCGCGAGCGACGCAAGAGACTGCGATGATCGATTCGCGCGCTACCTCGGTGATGGTCGACCCCGACGGCTATGTCTTCGCGCGCAGCGACGGCGGCATCTGGCGGGAGACGGCCCGCTACCCTTGGGAGGAGGGGACGAGTCCCGATATCGGCGGTCGCGGCGGCCGCAGCGTGTTCGATGCGACCGGGCTCACCGATCCCCTCGAACTCACCTTGCGGCGCGGCGACGAACGCGCCCAGATCGTGATCGGCAGCGATGGCGTCATCCGCATCAACCGCTGACCGCCGCCGCCGCGGCGAAGCAGGGTTTACGCTCATCGAAATGCTGGTGGCGCTCGCCATCTTCAGCCTCGCGGCGCTGGCGCTGCTTCGCCTCGGCGGTGCCACTGCGACGAACAGCGCGCGGCTGACCGAACAGGCGCTGGCCCAGACCGTCGCGCGCAATCTGGCGGTGGAAGTGCTGACCGACCCGCAATCGCCGCCGTTCGGTACGCAGGCCGGGGCGTTGACCAATGCCGGCCGGCAATGGCGCTGGACGCGGATCGTGGCGCGTTCGCCCGAGGCTCGCATCCAGCTGATCACCATCCGGGTCGAAGGCGAGCAAGGCATTGGCGCGGCGACGCTCACATTGTTCCGGCCCGGCTGATGACGACGCGCCTCAGAAGTGCGGGCTTCACCCTGGTCGAGATGCTGGTCGCCCTCACCATCTTCGGGATGCTGACCGCAGGCGGCGTCGCCTTGCTGTCGTTCAGCGTCACCAGCCAGGACATGACCGATCGCCAGCTGGCCACTTTGAGCGAAATCCGCCGCGCCGCCGCCTTGCTCACCAGCGATCTCGCCCAGGCCGCTCCACGCCCGTGGCGGGGGGGCGACGGCGCGCAGCAACCCGCGTTGGCCAGCGGCGGCGCCGGCGATCCGCGCGTTTTGACTTTGGTGCGCGGCGGCTGGGACAATCCCGATCAGGCGCCGCGCGCATCCATGCAGCGGGTCGAATATCGCTTCCAGGGCAACCGGCTGATCCGTGTCGGTTTCACCCATGTCGATGGCGGCGGCGCGGCGTCGGTGACGACCCTGATCGACCAAGTGGATCAGGTGGCGCTGCGCTTCCGCGACCGCGAGGGCGGATGGCAGACGGCTTGGCGCCCCGAGGACCCGGCCGAACTGCCGACGGCGGTCGAATTCACTGTCTCTTCGGCGCGCTTCGGCCCGATCCGGCAGCTCTTCCTCGTCGGGAGCGGGCGATGAAGCGGAGCGAACGCGGCGCGGCCCTGCTGGCCGTCCTGATCCTGGTCGCGATCACCGGCGCGATCGCCGCCGCCGCGCTGGAGAAATTGCGGCTGTCCCGAGCGGTCAGCGCCAATGTCGCTTCGCTCGATCAGGCGCGATTCGCGGCATTGGGGGCCGAACAGCTCGCCGTGCTCATTATCGAGGATCTGATCACCCGCGACCGCGCGGTGACGACGCTGACCGGCGGCTGGAACGGCGCGACGCGGAGTATTCCCATGCCCGGCGGCGGGCTGGTCGAGGCCCGGGTGCGCGACGGCGGCAATTGCTTCAACATCAACAGCGTCGTGCAGGGCGACCTGCGCTCCAACCTCGGCCGCCGCCCGTCCGGCGTCGCGCAATTCGTCAATTTGATGCGCCTGTCCGGCATCTCCGAAGGCGAGGCCAATCGCATCGCGGAGGGCGCCGCTGATTGGGCCGATACCGACATCATCGCGACCCCGTCCGGCGCGGAAGACCAAGCCTATGGCCAGTCCAACCCGCCCTTCATCACCGGCAATACCCTGTTCGCCGAGGTCAGCGAGCTGCGCGTCCTGCCCGGCATGACGCCGGCCATTTACGCCCGCATCCGCCCGCACGTCTGCGCGCTGCCGGTCAGCGATCTGTCGCCGATCAACGTCAACACCTTGCTCCCGCATCAGGCGGTGCTGGTGGCGATGCTGTCGCCCGGCGCGTTGAACGAGGCGATGGTGCAGCGGGTGCTCGCGTCGCGGCCAGCGGCGGGGTGGGCCAACAATGTCGAATTCTGGCGCAGCGATGCGTTGCGCGGCGTCGCCATTCCGCTGGATGCGCAGCAGCAGGTGCAGGTCCGCACCGACTGGTTCACGCTCGACATTCGCAGCGTCTCCGGCGACAGCGAGCATTATGAGACGGCGTTGGTCGACGCCCGCCTGCAGCCCGCCCGGATCGCGCGGCGGCGCTGGGAGCGGGACGGCGCCGACGCACTGCCGATGGCGCGGTGAGGGGAGCGAGCTTGGCTGATCTGGATCTGGAGCGGCTGACCCCCTGGCTTGAGCGCCACGTCTCGGGCTTTCGCGGCCCTGCCGAGCTGACCAAATTCCCCGGCGGCCAGTCAAACCCGACCTACCGCCTGGACGCGGCGAGCGGTTCTTACGTGCTGCGCCGCAAGCCGTTCGGCCCGATCCTTCCCTCCGCCCACGCGGTGGAGCGCGAGCACCGCCTGATCGCGGCCCTGCATCCGACCGGCTTCCCAGTGCCGAAGCCCTATGCTTTGTGTGAGGATGCGGCGGTCATCGGTTCGCCCTTCTACGTGATGGCCATGGTCGAGGGCGTGACCCACTGGGATGGCAAACTGCCCGGCATGACGCCCGCCGAGCGCCGTCCGATCTACGAAAATATGATCGCCACCCTGGCGCAGTTGCACAGTTACGATCCTGCCGCCCTGGGACTCGCCGACTACGGTGCGCCGGGCAATTATTTCGAGCGTCAGGTCGGCCGCTGGACCAAGCAATATCGCGCCGCCGAAACGGAGCGGATCGAGGAAGCCGAGCGGCTGATCCTCTTCCTGCCCCGCACCGTGCCGGCGCAGGAGCGCCTGTCGATCATTCACGGCGACTATCGCATCGACAATCTGATCTTCGCGGACGGCCGCGCGCAAGTGCTGGCAGTGCTCGACTGGGAGCTGTCGACGCTCGGCGATCCGTTGGCCGATTTCACCTATCTCGCGATGAACTGGGTGATGCCGCCCGCCGACGGCGGGGCCGGGCTGGAAGGCGTCGATTGCGTTGCGCTTGGCATCCCCACACTGGAGGAGGCAACCCGCCTCTATTGCAACGCCACCGGCCGCGATGGCGTGCCGCAACTCGACTGGTATTTCTCCTACAATCTCTTCCGCCTGCTCGGCATCGTGCAGGGGATCAAGAAGCGCTTCCTCGACGGCAATGCCTCGAGCGCCAAGGCCGAGCAGATGGCCGCGCGCGTGCCGATGTTGGCGCAGGCCGCCTGGCATTTCGCCCAGCGCGCCGGAGCTTAAGACGCGCATGATTTCATTCAACGAGGCGCTGGCTTTGGTCCTCGCCGAGGCGAAGCCGCTCGGGCCAGAGGATGTCGCGCTTGAGGAAGCAGCGGGGCGTAGGCTGGCCGCGGCATTGGTTGCCGCGATCGACGGACCCCGCACCGACGTGTCGGTTATGGACGGCTACGCGCTGCGTGAGGCCGAGCTAGGCGGCGTGCTTCAGTTGACCGGCGAGTCCTTCCCCGGCTATGGCTTTTCGGGAGACGTCGGCGAAGGCCAATGCGTCCGCATCTTCACCGGCGCGCCCGTGCCGGAAGGCTGCGACCGAATCGTCATTCAGGAGCAGGCCGAACGTGAAGGCGACATTGTGCGCTTTCACACCAAGGTCGGAGAGCCACGCTTCATTCGTCCCCGCGCCTCCGATTTCGCCGCAGGCGATATACTCGCCTCCGTCGGTCGCAGCGTGGATTCCCGCGTCCTGCTGGTCGCCGCCGGCGCCGATCGCGCGCACCTGCAAGTCTGGCGTCGGCCCCGCGTCGCCATCCTCGCGACCGGCGACGAACTCGTCGCGCCCGGCACCGCTCGCTTCGCAGCGGAAGCTGTCCCCGACTCGCTGTCGATCGGCATCGCCACTGTCGTCGCCGAGCAAGGCGGCGAAATGGTGCTGCGCGAGCGTCTCCCCGACGATCCTGCCCGCATCCTCTACGGCGTCGATCTGGCGCTGGCGAAGGCGGACGTCATCGTCGTCACCGGCGGCGCGTCCGTCGGCGAAAAGGATTTCGCCCAGGCCGCGCTCGACGCCGCCGGCATGATCCGCATCTTCTCGAAGGTCGCGATGAAGCCCGGCAAGCCGGTCTGGTTCGGCCGGGCGGGGGAGTGCCTCGTCCTTGGCCTGCCCGGCAATCCGGTCTCGGCGATGGTCACGGCCCGTCTGTTTCTCGCGCCGCTGCTGGCTGGTCTGGGCGGTGGCGATCCGGGCGAGGCGCTGCGCTGGCGGCCCATGCCTTTGGCTGCCGAACTCCCGGCTTGCGGCGACCGCGAGACCTTCACCCGGGCGCGAACTGTGGGAGCAGGTGCCGAATCGCTGGAACGCCAGGAAAGCGGCGCCCACCGCAGCTACGCCGACGCCGATCTGCTGATCCGCCAGCGTCCGCTGGAACCTGCCCGCAAAGCAGGTGAGGAGGCCGGAGTCCTAAACCTCTAACCGCGCAGCCGCTCCGCATGCCAGCCCAAATGATCGGCCATGAAGGTCGAGATGAAATAGTAGCTGTGGTCGTAGCCGGGCTGCAGCCTGAGCTGGAGCGGAATGCCCGCGTCGCGACACGCCTCCGCCAGCAATTCGGGCCGAAGCTGCTCGGCCAGAAACTGGTCCGCCTCGCCCTGATCCACCAGAAGGTCCGCAACGCGCGCGCCATCTTCGATCAGCGCCACCGCATCATGCGCCCGCCACGCCGCGCGGTCCGGCCCGAGATAGCCGCCCAGCGCTTTCTCCCCCCATTGCACCTGCGACGGCGCGACGATCGGCGCAAACGCCGAGACGCTCCTGAACCGCCCCGGATTGCGCAACGCGATCGTCAGCGCGCCATGCCCGCCCATCGAATGGCCGGTGATGCCCTGCCGCTGCAGATCGATCGGAAAGGCGGATGCGACCAGCTCAGGCAACTCGTGGACGATATACGAATACATCCGGTACTGCCGATCGAACGGCGCCTGCGTCGCATCGACATAGAAGCCCGCACCCTGCCCGAAATCATAGGCCCCGGCCGGGTCGTCCGGCACGTCCTCGCCGCGTGGACTCGTGTCCGGCGCGACGAAGATTAGCCCCAGCTCGGCACAGGCCGCGCGAAACTCCCCTTTGTCGGTCACATTGGCGTGGGTG
>JBBSLM010000072.1:0-8414 GCA_038255245.1 Sphingomonadales bacterium | reverse complement strand
GCGGTCTTCGCGCCGCGCACGACTTCCAGCAGCTTCATGACGTTGGCGGGCGAGAAGAAATGGAGGCCGACCACGTCCTGCGGCCGCGAGGTGCTGGCCGCGATCTCGTCCACGTCGAGGTAGGAGGTGTTGGAGGCGAGGGTCGCGCCCGGCTTCGCGATCTTGTCGAGCTTGCCGAAAATCTCCTTCTTGACGCTCATCTCCTCGAACACCGCTTCTATGATCAGGTCGCAATCGGCGAGGTCTTCGAGGCTGAGGGTCGGCTTCAGCAGCCCCATCGCCTGGCCGACCTGGGCTTCGGTCATTCGGCCCTTGGAGGCGGTCGCCTGGTAATTCTTCAGCATGATGCCGGTGCCGCGATCGAGCGCGTCCTGCTGCATCTCGACGATCGTCACCGGGATGCCGGCGCTGAGGAAATTCATTGAGATGCCGCCGCCCATCGTGCCGGCGCCGATCACGCCGACGCGCTTGATCTCGCGGGGAGCGGTGCCTTCGGGGACGCCGTCGATCTTGCTCGCCTTGCGCTCGGCGAAGAAGAAATATTGCTGCGCCTTGGCCTGGGTGCCGCTCATCAATTCCATGAACATCTGGCGTTCGGCCAGCACGCCCTCGGCATAGGGCTTGGCGACCGCGGCCTCGATGCAGCGGACATTATATTCGGGCGCGTCGAAGCCGCGGAACTTGCGGGCATTGGCCTTGCGGAATTCGTCGAAAAGCGCGGGATTGTCGCGCGCCGGCTGCAATTTTTCGTCGCGCTCGGAGGATTTGGCGAGCGGGCGGACGTCGCGCACTTCCTCGGCATAAGCGACGGCGTGCTGCAGAAGATCGCCTTCGATCAGGCGGTCGACCAGGCCGACATCATAGGCCTGTTTCGCGCCGATCGGATTGCCGGTCGCCGCCATTTCGAGGGCCTGCTGGACGCCGGCGACGCGGGGCAGGCGCTGGGTCCCGCCGGCGCCGGGGAGGAGGCCGAGCTTCACTTCGGGGACGCCGAGCTTCGCGGAGGGCAGGGCGACGCGATAGTGGCTGGCGAGCGCGACCTCGAGCCCGCCGCCCAAGGCGGTGCCGTGGATCGCGGCGACCACCGGCTTGGTGCAATTTTCGATGATGTCCACGACCTGCGGCAGGGCCGGATATTCGAACGATTTGGGCGTGCCGAATTCGCTGATGTCGGCGCCGGCGAAGAAGGTCTGGCCCTCTCCGATGATCACCACCGCCTTGATGCTGTCGTCGGCATCGGCCTGCTCGATCCCCTTCACGATCCCGTCGCGGACGGCGTGGCCGAGCGCGTTCACCGGCGGGTTGTTGGAGGTGATGACGAGGACGTCGCCGTGGCGGCTGGTTGTGATCGGGCTGGTCATGGGAATCTCCGCAGATGCAGGTGCGCGATAGGCGTTGCTTTACGTAAACGTCAACCTTGGCGCCGGGTGGGGATTGGAAGAAACCTGTCTCACGCAAAGCCGCGAAGACGCGAAGGAGAAGGCGCGAAGCGCAACGCCTGCTTCCCGCAGACAGCTCGAACCGCCTTCTGCAGGTGGGACACCGGCTTCGCCGGCTTTCCTTCGCGTCTTTGCGTCTTCGCGTGACTCATTCTTCTTCCTCTCCGGCATCGGCCGCCAACAGTTCGAAGTAGCGGCGGCGGGCGGCTTCCAGGGTGGCGAGGCGGTCGGTGCGTTCGTCACGCTCGCGGGCCTGGTCCGCTTCGATGACCGCTTCCTCCTCGGGCGAGAGCGCGCGTTTGTCGTTCAAGCCGCCGGGCGTGCCCTCTTCACAGCCGTCGAAGCCGGGCGGAGGCGGGAAGTCGGTCAGCCAGCCGCCGTCATCCGTTTCCCAGACGGAGCAGCCGCCGAAATCGTCCTCTTCCTGGCTTTCGTCTCGAAGGAAGCGCGCTCATCGGTCGACGCTTCGGGGGCGGCTTTGTTCCGGCCTTGTTCCATCAGACAGGATGAAACACAAGAGAGGCGAGTAGGAAAGTTTTTTGTTGGGCGGCTCTTGAGCCGTGGTTGAAATGTCCGCCTTCGACCCATTGCGGTCATTGGGGATGGCGGTATTCCTCGCGTCATGCCCGAGGCTATCAAAATCGACCGGTCCAAATCCCTTCAAGAGCTAGAGGGTGTAAACTGGGGTGATCCCACGACGGCAGCGACGCCGATGATTGGACGAGTTCTCGCGCTTCGTCGCAAGCCTCTTGAAGACCTTTCGAATGGCGAGGTTCGCCTTGCTGTGGGCCAGAAGGTAAGCTTGCCTTTGATATTGGAGCTGGCCGTGGAGCGGCTGAGTCCCGATCCGCTGATCGAGGGGGACCATTATCCGGGCGACGTTCTAGCCGCGCTGGTGCGGCTGGACGAGAAAGACTGGGCGGGCAGAAATGATCTTCGCACGCGGCTAGCGGAACTCTTCAGGCACGCGATGAACTTGTCGTCCGAGGACGCTGACGACTTCCGAGCGAGCCTTGAACTGCCATCGGGCGGTTCTCTTGCCAACTAACGAATGTCTGCTTTCCACCCATTGCGGACATTCGCCCCGCGTTCCATCAAGAGGCGTGAGCACGAAGCGCGAACTAAGCAACTCCGAGCGACGCCAAGCGGGATGCGGGTGTTCTCTCCTAACACTGCTCCTCGGCGTCGCCGCTCTCAACTCGCTAAGAGATGGCATGTGCGAGACGACAACCTACACGGAAAGTCGCTCGCCTTCGGGGCGCACAGAGGCGCGGGTTCAGATGACCGATTGCGGAGCGACCACTGGTTTCTCCCGCGTCGTATGGGTCCAGCCCACATGGCTCCCGCGAGATCGGGCGATCGCATGTCGAGCACTTGCGCTGGATAATCAGCCGTCAGTGAGCCTCGCTTGGACAGACGACGCATTGATCGTCACCACCGACGCTCCACCTGAGAGCGTTATCGCAAGTTCAGGCAGTTGCTACGGTTGGCCCATTGAAGTGAGACACGTCCCGAACAAATAGACGGAGTGTCCGCTTTCCACCCATTGCGGACACTCGACTTCGCTGCGCCTGCTTGCAAATAGAGTGCATGTGGGAGTGGACCAGCACGCAGTTTCGAACTCGAAGCCTCGATGAGGAACCGGCTGTCGCTGCGTTTGCCTCTGGCCTTGTCGTGGGGAGGCCGGGCCACATCGACGTCAACCGGAGCATCCTATCTCGTTATCGGATGCGGGCATTGCCACTTGTGGAATGGGACCTCTCCGAAGATGCTCCGTTGCTCTTCGAGGCGCTCAGAAAAGCAGGGGCAACGAAGGGCTTCTTCATCGAATATCCGGGTCAGGAGGAGCTTGGTCCTGCGTTCCGAGAGTGTGACCTAACGCCTGCGGCAGCGGCAGTTGTGAGTGCCGAGGACCTGTTCGGCTGGTCCACCATATTCGTGGACGATACATTCCTCTCGGTGATCGCCGCATGGTTCTCGGACTTCACCTACTTGTGCATGTCCCCCGCATTATTCGACGAGTATCTCGCCGCGAACCCTCTGTTCCTCGACATCAAAGGGGATGCGAGGGAGCCTACGGCAGACAGGTTTCAAGCCGCTCTAAAAGGCGCATTCAAGCGGCTGGAGGACTGGTCGCCAACGACATCAGCCGTTCGAGCCGCACTTGACTGGCAGTTGGTCCGGTCGGCGTAGCGGAACGTCCGCTTTCCACCCATTGCGGACACTCGCGTGCAATGCGATTCACGGTCGGATGGCCACCTCATTCTTGCTCTCGAATGCACTGGCATCGTTAGCCCTTGCGAACGCCACCCCAGTGAACAGCGCTAACGATGCCTGCACGCAGGCTAAGGCGCGCTTCGCGGCGCTGGACAACTTTCCGCTGTCGCGCATCGGATCCTGCGACGTAATCCCCGCCGCCAATAGCCCTCGCGGCCTTTACGTTCTCAATCTGCAAAGCACGCGCCAGTGCGAGGGCATATGCAGCACGTTATTGGGCTGGTTTGCCGTGGAGAGGAAAAGCGGTCGCGTGTTCGACTGGAAGGTAGGAGAATGGGAATTAGGGCCGGAGGTAAGGTCACGGCGGTCACCGCTTTCCACCCACTGCGGACGTTAGGCCCGAGGCCGAGACAACTAAAAGGTCGGCGCGAAGAGACGCGTGTTTCGTCTGCGCGCGGCCCCCGTGGACATCAAAAACTCTTTATCGGTGAAGCCACCGGTAATCTCCCTGAGTTCCGTCACGGCCTGTTCCAACAGGGGCATATGCGACGTTGGATTGCGTTGCTGTTCCTCTCTGGCGACCAAATCGGCCTCCCCGACAAGTGTCGCGACGAGCATCCATTCTTCCGGCTGTAAGTTCACCGGGTGAGCCAAAATGGCGAGCGCCTGCCGAAGCGCTCGGTCCGCCTGCGCCAGTCTTTCTGCCGTATCGCTCATTGGGAGTCGAACGTGCCGTATGCTGGACAAGCGCGCAATGTCCGCTTTCGACCCAAAGCGGAGATCAGGCCCGTGACCTCAGCTCTTGCTGCGGCGACGAAGAGTCGCCCATGCGACGAGCAACCAGACGAGGGCGGTCGGAACAAGACCGCGTGTAGCGTAGAACCACGGAATGACCTCGGCGCATGGCCGTGGCTCTTGAGGGCTGTCGCACGGAAAACCGAGGAGATTAACCGATAGCCAGAGAAGGGCGAGCCACCCCGCGCACGCAGCCGTGAACGCTGTGAAGGCCACGATTGCGAGGATGCGATTGCGGGTCACTCCGCTGTCTTCGCATCTTCTGGTGGCCAAAGCATGAGGGGTTTGCGAGCATTTGCTGAGCGTCTGTTTCGACCCGTTGCGGACATTGGAAGGGCGCTGCAAACCGCCAGCATGAGAAACATCCAGATCATCGACCGAGCCAAGAACGCCACCTTCAGCTTGTTTCAAGCTACCGTTGAAGAGTTCGAGGTGATCTTCCCCGATGGGCGGGACATTGAGGTCGTCGAAGATTTGATCGAGCGCGTGGGAGAAAGGGCGGCTGGGGCGGTGCTGTCGCCTATCTGGGAGCGCCCGATCCTCAAGAGAGATGCTCAAGGCATACACGGCACGCTCTACTACGAATGGAGGGACCGCACCGCTTATCTACCTTCAACCAAGCGCGAGGTGGATTGGGAGGAAAGTGCGATAAACGAGGCGCAGCGCCGCCTCTTCCGTTCCCACCGCTGAAGGTCCGCTTTCGACCCATTGCGGACGTTCGTGGGACGCTGCCATGATGCGCGACTGTGGTGCGGATTGAGGAGCAGTTACATGTGGAAGTCGATCACTCTGATTGCTGCCTTGCTGGTACCTGCGGCGGTCAGCATTGCGGCAACCCGCTTTCAACCCGTTCCTCCTGGGATGGTTGTCCTCGACGGCGACACCGTGGTCGTTGATGGATCAGCCTTTCGCATCGCTGGGATTGATGCACCCGAACTTGGACCATGGGCAAAGTGCTGGGCTGAAGCTGCTTTGGCGGGCCACGCACGAGATAGTCTCGAGAGATTACTGGGAGATACTGACGGGCGAGGCTGGCAGTTGCGCGATGTTTCCGCACCAGACGCCGAGGGCAAACGAACTGCGCGGGTTGTGGACCGGGAGGGATACGACATCACCGACGACATGGTCGTTTACGGTTATGCGGCAAGCACAACTGGTAAATGGGACTGGTGCGGGGAAAACGCTGACCTTCGTCAAGTGCTAGACGGCGACCAGCCGCCTCACGGCCCCAATCTGTGGTGGCCGACCGCGCACATGTTTGACCCCCGGGCCGCCGACTGACAACGTCCGCTTTCCACCCATAGCGGACGTTCGCTGGTTGCGGGGATTGCTACCGCCTCTGCAGGCCGGGCCGCTCTGAACTGTCCGCACATCCTGCGCGCTTGATGGGCGTGCGTTGAGGGTGCACTAAGCTCCGGCAAACAAGGGAAAACATACTGATGCGGATTCTGATGATCGGCATTGCTGTCTTGGCGCTCGGCGCCTGCAATCTTGGCGCGGCCCTAAACAACAATTCCACACCGGCCGCAAATGCCGCTCCGGCTGCCAATGCCACGACGCCTGTTGCTCCGTCCGGGGCCGCGACGCAGCAAGTCGGGATGCCGCTCGGAAGACCGCTAGGGCCGCTGCTCGAAGAAGATCAACACAGCCCGGGCCAGATGGGCTGCAACGCCATGTTCACGGGCCGCGAGGGGATGTACCTATCCGTGATCGACGGCGAATTGATGGTGCGCACGCCCGCCGGCCGCCAACTCTGCCCCATCACCGACGCCCAGCTCCAGTCGCTCGGCGAACCCGGCGGCGAAGTCTCGTGCGCGGGAGTGCGGATGAGCATCCGCGAGACCGGCGCGCGGGAACCCTCGCCAGAAACAGACAGCTCAAGCGCGCCTGCAATCCTGTCCGCTACGCAAGACGGCGTGACCGGAACGCTGGACGGCACTTGGGGAACCGCCTGCTGAGGTCCGTTCGGCGATCAAAGCGTCCCCTTTCCACCCAAAGCGGACATTCGAGCGGAAACCCTTCCCGGGCAGCATCATCACGCCGCCGTCTGACCGTAAGCCAGCTTCCGGAACGGATGGCTCGCCGACAGGCCGCCGTCGACGACCATGGCGTGGCCGTTGACGTAGCTGCTCTCGTCCGAGGCCAGGAAGAGCGCGGCGCGGGCGATTTCTTCGGGGGCGCCGCCGCGCTGGAGGGGATTGAGCTGGCCGATACTGTCGCCGCGGCCCTTGTCGCGGGCCCATTGGTAGATGGGCGCGGTCATGTTGGTTTCGATCAGGCCGGGGCAGATGGCGTTGACGCGGACGTTCGAGCCGACCAGCTGCGCCGCGGCGGTCTCGATCAGGTTGATCACGCCGGCCTTGGAGGCGCTGTAGGCCGGGCCGCCGGCGCCGGCGCGGAGCCCAGCGACGCTGGCGGTGCAGATGATCGAGCCGCCGCCGCGCTCCCTGATCGCCGGGGCGGCATGCTTCACCGCCAGCCAGGGGCCGATCAGATTGACGCGCAGGATTTCTTGCCAATCCTCCGGCGTCTGTTCGAAAATGCCCTTGAGGCCACCGGAAATGCCGGCATTGGCGAACATGATGTCGAGCCCGCCAAAATGCTCCTGCGCCTGGCGGACGAGCCGGCGGACGCTGTCCTCGTCGCCCGCATCGGCGGTGTAGCCGCGGGCATTGGCGCCGATCGCCTCGGCGGTCCGGTCGGCATTGTCGAGATCGGCGAGGATGAGCTTCGCGCCCTCGGCGGCGAACAGCATCGCGGTGGCGCGGCCGATGCCCGAGCCCGCGCCGGTTACGACGGCGACTTTGTTGTTCAGGCGCATGAAACTCTCCCACAAGAAAGGGGGGTCACAATCCCGCTCCCGTCGTGCTGCCGCCGTCGACAACGATGGTCTGGCCGGTCATGAAGGTGGAGGCGGGCGACGCGAGGAAGACCGCGGCGCCGGCGATTTCGTGCGGCTCGCCGATGCGGCGCATCGGGGTGTGGCGGGTGACGGCCTTCAGCGTATCGGGATTTTCCCACAGGGCCCTGGCGAAATCGGTGCGGACCAGGCCCGGCGCGATGCAGTTTACGCGCACGCCCGCCGGGCCGAATTCGGCGGCGAGGTTGCGGGCGAGCTGGAAGTCGGCGGCCTTGGAGATGTTGTAGGCGCCGATCGTGGCGGAGCTGGTCAGGCCGCCGATCGAGCTGACGATGATGATCGAGCCTTCCTTGCGCTCCAGCATTTCCGGCGCGACCATCTGGATCAGCCAGTGATTGGCGATGACATTATTGTCGAGGATCTTGCGGAACTGATCGTCGCTGATCCCCGCCATCGGGCCGTAATAAGGATTGGAGGCGGCGTTGCAGACGAGGATGTCGATGCGGCCGAGCTGGCGGCGGGTTTCGTCGACCAGTTCCTGCAGCGCGTCCTTCGACGAAATGCTCGCCGGGACGACGATCGCCGCGCCCGGATGCCTGGCGTTGATCGCGTCGGCGGCTTCCTGGCAGGCCTCGGCCTTGCGGGAGGAGATCACCACCTTGGCGCCTTGATCGGCCATCGCTTCGGCGATGGCGCGGCCGATGCCGCGGCTGGAGCCGGTGATGATGGCGACTTTGCCGGTGAGGTCGAAGATACTCACTTTTATTCCTCCCCTCGATTTCGAGGGGAGGGGGACCAGCCGAAGGCTGGTGGAGGGGCCGCGGCGGAGCCGCGGTCTGCCTTCCCAAAGAACGCGCCTGCGGCGCGCCCCTCCACCATGCTGCGCATGGTCCCCCTCCCCTGCAATAGCAGGGGAGGACTTAGATGCTCAGGCATGGCGGGCATATTCCAGCTTGGCAATCGCGCGGGCGTGGACTTCGTCGGGGCCGTCCGCGAGGCGCAGCGTGCGGATGCCGGCATAGCTGTAGGCCAGGTCGAAATCCTGGCTGACGCCAGCGCCGCCATGGGCCTGGATCGCGTCGTCGATGATCTGCAGCGCCATG
>JBBSLM010000071.1:0-8430 GCA_038255245.1 Sphingomonadales bacterium | reverse complement strand
TGCTCGTAGACGATCTTCGCCTCGGCGAACTTCTCCGCAAAGCCTTCCGTGTCGAACACTTCCTGGAACAGATCCTTGAAACGGCCGTCATAGGCCTTGAGGATGGTGTTCTTGGTGCTGAGGTAGACCGGCCAGCCGCGGGTCAGGCCGTAATTGAAGCTGGCGCGGGCGAAATCGCGGATCGAATCGTCCAGATTGTACATCCCCATGGCGACGCCGGCCGAAGGGAATTCGAACACCTCATATTCGATTTCCTTGCCATCATCGCCGACGAATTTCATCGTCAGCTTGCCGGGGCCGGGGACCTTGAAATCAGTGGCGCGATACTGGTCGCCGTAAGCGTGGCGGCCGACCACGATCGGATCGGTCCAGCCGGGGATGATCCGCGGCACGTTGGAAATGACGATCGGCTCGCGAAAGATGGTGCCGCCCAAAATGTTGCGGATCGTGCCGTTGGGCGATTTCCACATCTTCTTCAGGCCGAACTCCTCGACCCGCTGCTCGTCCGGCGTAATCGTCGCGCACTTCACGCCGACGCCATATTGCTTGATCGCATTGGCGGCATCGATGGTGATCTGGTCGTTCGTCTCGTCGCGCTTCTCGACGCCGAGGTCGAAATATTTGAGGTCGATGTCGAGATAGGGGAGGATCAGCCGCTCGCGAATCCATTGCCAGATGATCCGGGTCATTTCGTCGCCATCGAGTTCGACGACGGGGTTCTTCACCTTGATCTTGGCCATGGCGTGCGTGCTTCCTGTCTCGTGAGGTTGGTTGGCCGCGCGTGTAGAAGGCGCGGCGGCCGGGATCAACCGGACCGCCACGGACGGCGCGCGGGGTGCTACGCTTGTATCGGCTGGCGGGCTTGCCTAGACTCCCGCGATAATGCCGCCCCTCGACAAGCCGGATCCCAAACCCCCAGCCGCCCCCGCAAGCCTGCGCTGGCGGCTGCCATCCGTGCATCCGGACGGCCGCAAGTTCATGGTCGCTTCCGCGGCGCTCATGCTCGTCTTCTTCTGGATTTTCGGCTGGGACACGCTCGGCTGGCTGACGGCCGCGCTGACCATCTGGATCGGCGTCTTTTTCCGCGATCCGGTGCGGACCACGCCGGTCGGGCGCGGCCTGATCGTCTCGCCGTCGGACGGGACGGTGACGATGATCGCCAACTGCCTGCCGCCACGCGAGCTGATCGGGCCCGATGGCCTCGCCGGCGACCCGGTGGTGCGCGTGTCCGTTTATCTGAGCCTGTTCGACCCGCACGTCATTCGTGCGCCGGTGGAGGGCCTGGTGAAGAAGCTGGCTTATGTCGCGGGCAAGTTGGTCAATCCCGAGCTGGATAAGGCCAGCGAGGATAATGAGCGCCAGCATATGCTGGTGGAAGGAACGGACGGGGTCCGGATCGGCTTTACCCAGATTGCCGGGGTGATCGGCCGGCGGATCGTGTCATGGGTCGACGAAGGCGATGTCGTTCTCGCCGGGCAGCGCGTGGGCATGATCCGCTTCGGCAGCCGGGTGGACGTCTATCTGCCTGCCGGTACGTCCAGTCAGGTGCTGCTTGGTCAGCGCGTGATCGCCGGCGAAACCGTGCTGGCGCGGCTCGGCCTGTCCGAAGTGATCGAGGGCGTCGCCCAATAGGCGCTTCCGTTGCGGGAAACCGAGCGAACGCTGACCAGCGGCGCTGGGTCGCGCGGCTTCCATGGCATGTTCGCGGCGATCAAGGCGCGATCCTCATCGAACATCGACCAGAGCATGGCGATCACGGCGCCCAGGACGCCTGCGAAAAACAGCAGTGCGAACAGGTGAGTCACAGCTTATTCCCTTACTTATCCACAGCCCCAAACTCGCGCGGCGCGAAAAGTTTCCGAAGATGGTTAACGGAAATTTAACCATTTCTCCTTTCGCCCAGCCGGCGCCCGCCTGCACGGGCACCGCGACCGGGGCGTTGATTTCCGCGACCGGGGCGACTAAGTGGCGCGGCATCTCACATGCGGAGTCACCATACCGGTGTCCGCCTTTGCCCTCGGGCGACGGTGGATTCTCGACCCCGCAGAGGCATAACCGGAAGGAGAAAGACTATGGCGTCCACCGACGTCAGCATGCAGGCATTGCTCGAGGCTGGGGTCCATTTCGGCCACCAGACCCACCGCTGGAATCCCAAGATGAAGCCGTATATTTTCGGCGATCGTAACGGGGTTCATATCATTGATCTGTCGCAGACCGTGGGGCTTTTCGCCCGCGCGCTCGATTTCGTCCGCGCTTCGGCCGGCGCGAACGGCAAGGTGCTGTTCGTCGGCACCAAGCGCCAGGCGCAGGATCCGATCGCCGAGGCGGCCCGCCGCAGCGGCCAGCATTTCGTCAACCATCGCTGGCTGGGCGGCATGCTCACCAACTGGAAGACGATCTCCGGCTCGATCAAGCGCTTCAAGGCGCTGGAAGAGCAACTGGCCGGCGACACGCAGGGTCTGACCAAGAAGGAAGTGCTGCAGCTGACGCGCGAGCGGGACAAGCTGGAGCTTTCCCTGGGCGGGATCCGCGACATGGGCGGGCTTCCCGACGTGATCTTCGTGATCGACGCGAACAAGGAAGAGCTGGCGATCAAGGAAGCGAACGTGCTGGGCATCCCGGTCGTCGCGATCCTCGACACCAATGTTTCGCCCAATGGCATCGCTTTCCCGGTCCCGGGCAATGACGACGCCAGCCGCGCGATCCGCCTCTATTGCGATGCGATCGCCGATGCGGTGCTCGCCGGCAAGCAGGGCGGCGCCCAGCAGCGCGGCGAGGATATCGGCGCGCAGGCCGAACCGCCGGTCGAAGCAGCGCTCGCCGACGCGTAACATAAGTTTTGTACCCCGGCGAAAGCCGGGGTCCAGCCCAACGAAAGAAACTGGACCCCGGCTTTCGCCGGGGAACAGGTAGTGAGGATATGAGACATGGCTGAAGTGACCGCCGCGACCGTCAAGGAGCTGCGCGAGCGCACCGGCGCCGGCATGATGGATTGCAAGAAGGCGCTGACCGAGACCAATGGCGACATGGAAGCGGCCATCGACTGGCTGCGCACCAAGGGTCTCGCCGCCGCCGCCAAGAAGTCCGGCCGCCAGGCGGCCGAAGGGCTGATCGGCGTCGCCGTCGATGGCACGCGCGGCGCGGTGATCGAGGTCAATAGCGAGACCGATTTCGTCGCCAAGAACGAGCAGTTCCAGGAATTCGTGACCGCCGTCTCGGCGATCGCGCTGGAGCAGGGCGGCGATGTCGAAGCGGTGATGGGCGCGGCTTACCCCACGGGCGGCACCGTCCAGGACAAGCTGACCGCCAATGTCGCGACGATCGGCGAGAATCAGTCGATTCGCCGCGCCGCGGCCTTGAATGTCGGCCAGGGCGTCGTCGTGCCCTACGTGCACAATGCCGCCGCGCCGGGCCTCGGCAAGATCGGCGTGCTGGTCGCGCTCGAGAGCGAGGTCGACCGGGCCGAGCTGGAGTCGCTGGGCAAGCAACTCGCCATGCACATCGCCGCGGCCAACCCGCTGGCGCTGCGTGGCGAGGAATTGGACGCCGAGTTGATCGAGCGTGAGCGTTCGATCGCGACCGAGAAGGCGAATGAGAGCGGCAAGCCCGCCGAGATCGTCGCGAAGATGGTCGACGGTGGCATCGCCAAGTTCCGCAAGGAAAATGCCCTCCTCAGCCAGCTGTTCGTGATGGACAACAAGACGCCCATCGCCGACGTCGTCGCCGCCAGGGCGAAGGAATTGGGCAGCGCGATCACGCTCGCTTCCTACGTCCGCTTCCAGCTGGGCGAGGGCATCGAGAAGACGGAAAGCGACTTCGCGGCCGAGGTCGCCGCGGCTGCCGCGGCCTGAACTCAAGCGAATGTGAGATTAAGCTCCCTTCCGGCCCGCCGGGGGGGAGCTTTTTCTTGGCACCGTGCGGCCCGCCGATTAGGGTCGCGACCATCCAATCCGAACGATCACCGGGAATTTCATGCGCTCACGCTTCAACCGTATCCTGCTGAAGCTGTCGGGCGAGGCGCTGATGGGCGACGGCCAGGTCAATATCGATCCGGACACGGTCGCCAGCCTCGCCGAAGAGATCAAGGCGGCGAAAGAGACCGGGCTGGAAATCTGCCTCGTGATCGGCGGCGGCAACATCTTCCGCGGCATGGCTGGCGCGGCGCGCGGCATGGATCGCGCCCAGGCCGATTATATGGGTATGCTCGCGACCGTGATGAACGCGCTCGCGATGCAGAACGCGCTGGAGCAGATCGGCGTTCACACCCGTGTCCAGTCGGCGATCGAGATGGACAAGGTCTGCGAGCCGGTGATCCGGCGGCGGGCCGAGCGGCATCTGGAGAAGGGCCGCGTCGTGATCTTCGCGGCCGGCGTCGGCAGCCCCTATTTCACCACCGATTCCGGCGCGGCCCTGCGCGCCGCCGAGATGAAGTGCGATGCGCTCTTAAAAGGGACGAGCGTCGACGGCGTCTATGATGCCGATCCCAAGAAAGTGGCAGGCGCCAGGCGTTTCGAGAAAGTCACTTACGGGCAGGTGTTGGCAGACGATCTGAAGGTCATGGACGCCAGCGCCGTCGCTTTGTGCCGCGACAACAACATCCCGATCGTCGTCTTCAACATCCGCGAGCGCGGCAATCTTGCCCGCGTGCTCGCCGGGGAAGGCGTGGCGACAATCGTCGGGAATGAAGGAGAGAATTGATGCCGGCTTATGACAAAGCGGACGTTTCGCGCCGCATGCACGGCGCCGTCGAATCCCTGAAGAGCGATCTGCAGGGGCTGCGCACCGGCCGGGCCTCAACGGCCTTGCTCGATCCGGTCCAGGTCGAGGTCTATGGCGCGAACATGCCGCTGAATCAGGTCGCCACGGTGTCCGTGCCGGAGCCGCGCATGCTCTCGGTGCAGGTGTGGGACCGGTCCAACGTGACGCCGGTTGAAAAGGCGCTTCGCGCCGCAGGCCTGGGCATCAACCCGATCACCGACGGGCAGAATATCCGCCTGCCGATCCCGGATCTGACCGAGGACCGCCGCAAGGAACTGGCCAAGCTCGCCAGCCAATATGCCGAAAAGGCCAAGATCGCCGTCCGCAACGTCCGCCGCGACGCGATGGATGCGCTGAAGACCGACGAGAAGAAAAAGGAAATCGCCGAGGATGAGCATAAGCGCCTCGACACCGAAGTGCAGAAGCTCACCGACGAAACGGTGAACGAAATCGACGTCGTGGTCGCGGCGAAGGAGAGGGAAATTCTCCAGAAGTGATGACGGGGGTCGCGCCAGCTTCCCTCGCGGGATCCGATCTCGCCGAACCCGGCGCGCTCGCCGTGCCGCGTCACCTCGCGATCATCATGGACGGCAATGGCCGCTGGGCGAAAGCGCGGGGCCTGCCCCGCACCGCGGGGCACAAGCAGGGCGCGGAAGCGGCCCGGCGGGCGGTGCGCGCCGCCGGCGAGATGGGCATCGAATGCCTGACGCTTTATGCGTTCTCGTCGGAAAATTGGCGGCGGCCGCAGGCGGAGATTAATGACCTCACGAGCATCTTGCGCTTGTACATCCAGCGCGAACTTGACAATCTCCACCGTGAGGGCGTGCGCATCAAGGTGCTCGGCGATCACCGCGCCTTTGCCCCCGATGTCGCCAAGATGGTCGACAATGCGGTCGAAAAGACGGCGGGCAACAGCCGCATGACCGTCGCGGTCGCGCTGAACTATGGCGCACGCGGCGAGTTGGTCCGGGCTATGCAGGGGCTCGGCAAGCGGATACAGGACGGCACGCTCGACCCCGCGGCGATCGACGAGGCCGCGGTCGAGACCGAACTCGACACGCACGGCCTGCCGCCGCTGGACCTATTGGTTCGCACCTCCGGCGAGCATCGTCTGTCCAACTTCCTGCTTTGGCAGGCGGCCTATGCGGAGATCATCTTTCTCGACCTGCTTTGGCCTGATTTCGATGGCGCTGCGCTGACCGGCGCGGTCGCCGAATATACGCGGCGCGAACGCCGTTATGGTGGCCTGTGAGCGAGCCGACACCGCCAACCCCGCCGTTGCAAGGGACGCCGGGTCATCTGCCAGATCTGACCACGCGCTTTGCGATGGCGATCTTCCTCACCGCGCTCGCCTGCGTGACCATCTGGTGGGGCGGCTGGCCGTTCCGCGTCCTGATCCTGGTCGGCGCGGGCCTGATGCTGGCGGAATGGGCCGAGATTCACCGCGTTTCCTGGCTTTGGATCTGGGCCGGGGTCGCCATGCTGGCAGTCCTGCTGCTGGGCGTGACCGAATATTTCTATGCTGTAGGCGCGGCTGACACTGTCGCGCTCGGCTATGGCGAGGAAATGCTGTCCGTCTCATTCGAGACGTTCCTGCCTTTCCTTACTTTGGCCGGGATCGCCGCCGGGGCGGGGCTCTTGCTGGCTGCGGTTTCACGACGGCCGACGCTCGGCTGGGGCTTTGTCTATATTGGCATCCCGGCACTCGCATTGCTGGTGCTCAGCTGGTTCGACACGGCGCTCGTCTTCTGGGTGATGATCGTCACCTGGTCGACCGACAGCGGCGCTTTCTTCGCGGGCAAGGCGATCGGTGGACCGAAACTCGCGCCGAGGATCAGCCCGGCCAAGACCTGGGCCGGCCTCGTCGGCGGTGCGGTCGCGGCTGGGATCGCGGGTTATCTGGTCGCCTGGTATCTGGGCATCGACGCGGCGATCGACGCGGAAACGGGCGAGCCGGTCGCGCTCTATCAAAGCTTCCTGTGGCTCGGCGCGGCGATGTCGATCGTGGCGCAGATCGGCGATCTCTATGAGAGCTGGGTCAAGCGCCGCTGCGGCGTGAAGGACAGTGGCACCATCCTGCCCGGCCATGGCGGCGCGCTCGATCGCTGTGATGGCTTGATCGCGGTGGCGCTCGCGACCTTGCTCTATCTGATGGTCGGGCTCTGGCTCGGGTAGCCAAGATGCGGCGCATCACGATCCTTGGCGCCACCGGCTCGGTCGGACGCTCCACGCTCGACCTGATCGCGCGCAACCGTGACGGCTATGAGCTCGTCGCGCTGACCGCGAACTCGGATTGGGAAGGGCTGGCCGAGCTGGCGCGCAGCTTCCGCCCCGAGCGCGCCGTGATTGGCGATCCGGCAGCTTACGAAGCCCTCAAGGACGCGCTGGCCGGAACCAATATTGGCGTCGCGGCCGGCCGCGAGGCGGTGATCGAGGCGGCCGGGGCAGGGGCCGACTGGACGATGGCGGCGATCGTCGGTTGTGCCGGGCTTGCCCCGGTGATGCAGGCGCTGAAGGGCGGCGGCATCGTCGCCCTCGCCAACAAGGAATCCCTGGTGTCCGCCGGCGCGTTGATGACGGACGCGGCGCGCGCCAGCGGCGCGACGCTGCTGCCGGTCGATTCCGAACATAATGCGGTGTTCCAATGCCTGCATGGCGCGCGGCCCGAGGATATCAGCCGGATCATTCTAACGGCCAGCGGCGGGCCGTTCCGCACCTGGACGCTGGAGGCGATGCGGGCGGCGACGCCCGAACAAGCGGTGGCGCATCCGAACTGGTCGATGGGCGCGAAAATCTCGGTCGACTCGGCGACGCTCATGAACAAGGGCCTGGAACTGATCGAAGCCTATCATCTCTTTCCGGTCGAGGCTGACCAGCTGGACGCGATCGTCCATCCGCAGTCGGCGGTGCACAGCCTGGTCGAATATCGCGACGGCTCGATCCTCGCCCAGCTGGGCCCCGCCGACATGCGGGTACCGATCGCCCACACGCTCGCCTGGCCGGCGCGGATGGAAACGCCGTGCGAGCGGCTCGATCTCGTCGCGCTCGGGCGGCTGGACTTCGAGCGGCCGGACGCCGAGCGCTTCCCGGCCTTGCCGCTGGCGCAGGACGCCTTGCGCAAAGGGGGCGCCACGCCGGCGATCCTCAGCGCCGCCAACGAAATCGCCGTCGCATCTTTCCTTGCGCGCGAGATCGCTTTCCTCGATATAGCCGCGCTTGTCGGGGAAGTGCTGGTTTCCTACGATCCGCCCGCGCCGGCGACGATCGAGGATGTGCTGGCCGTGGATGCCGAGGCGCGCAGGGTGGCGGTGCGGCTGACAGGAAAGTACCGCCTTTGAGCAATCCCAATTTTCTGTTCACAGTATTGGCTTTCCTTGCCGCGCTGGGTCCCCTCATTTTCATCCACGAGCTCGGCCATTATTGGGTCGGGCGCTGGTTCGGGGTGAAGGCCGAAACCTTCTCGATCGGCTTCGGCCGTGAGATTGGCGGCTGGACCGACAAACGCGGCACGCGCTGGAAGGTCGGCTGGCTGCCTTTGGGCGGCTATGTGAAGTTCGCCGGCGATATGAGCCCGGCCTCGACGCCCAACGAGGAATGGTTGAAGCTGCCCGCGGAAGAGCGCAACCAGACCTTTCAGGCCAAGCCGGTCTGGCAACGCTTCCTGATCGTGCT
>JBBSLM010000070.1:0-8476 GCA_038255245.1 Sphingomonadales bacterium | reverse complement strand
CGCATGGTGCTGGTCGGCAAGGTCAATCGCGACCTGGTCGCCCGGATCAATCAGGAAGCCGGCGACGATCCGATCGCGGTGGGCGTGTCGGGCGAGGATGGCGGGCTGCTGGTGGCCGAGGCGCGCGATCCGAGCCTTGGGTTCGTCGGCGATGTGACGCACGTGCGCGAAGACCGGCTGATCAAATTGCTCGACGACGGGCTGTCGCCGGTGGTCGCGACGATCGGCTCCGACGGCAGGGGTCAGTCCTACAATATCAACGCCGACGAGGCGGCGCGGGCGATCGCGGTGGCGATGGGGGCGGAGAAGATCGTCTATCTGACCTCGGCGCCGGGCCTGCTGGAGGACGTCAATGACGAGGCCAGCCTGGTCCAGCGGCTGAGCGCAGACGAGTTGCGGACGCGGCTGTCGGGCGACAGCGTCAGCGCGGGCATGATCCCGAAGCTGCGCGCCTGCGCCGATGCCGTCGATGGCGGCGTCGGCTCCGCGCACATTATCGACGGGCGGGTGCCGCATGCCATTTTGATCGAATTGCTCACCGACGCCGGCATTGGGACGATGATCTATCGGGGGGAAAGTGCATGACCGACCTGCTGACCTTGCACGAGATCGGCGCGGCGGGCGTCGCGGAGATATTGGCGCTGGCGGAGCGCGACGATCTTGGGACGCCGCTCGCCGGTCAGGGCGTGGCTTTGCTGTTCGCCAAGCCATCCGCGCGGACGCGCAATTCGATGGAGATGGCGGTCGTCCAGCTGGGCGGTCACCCGGTCTATATCCAGGCCGAGGAAGTCGGGCTGGGCGAGCGGGAGACGGCCGAAGACATCGCCAACACGCTGGCTTGCTATCACCGCGTGATCGCGGCGCGGGTGAAGGATCATGGCCACCTGACCGCGATGGCGGCGGCGACGGACACGCCGGTGCTGAACATGCTGTCGGACAGCGATCATCCGCTGCAGGGGCTGGCCGATCTGCTGACGATCAAGCAGTTGACGGGGCGGCTGGAGGGCGCGCGCGTCGCCTATGTCGGCGACGGCAACAACAATGTCGCCAAGTCGCTGGCGGAAGGGTGTGCGCTGGCCGGGGCGGTGCTGACCATCGCCAGTCCGGAGGAATTCCAGCTCGCCGCGCCGCCGGAAGGTGTGCGGCAAGTCGTGAACCCCGCTGAAGCAGTGGCGGGCGCACAGATCGTCTATACCGACGTGTGGGTCTCGATGGGCCAGGCCGAGGAGACCGCCAAGCGCAACGCGGCGCTGGCGCCCTATCAGGTCGACGAGGCGCTGATGGCGCTGACCGACGACGCCTGGTTCCTGCACTGCCTGCCGGCGCGGCGCGGCGAGGAAGTCGAGGCCGCGGTGATTGATGGGGCGCGTTCCGGCGTGTGGCGGCAGGCGGAGAACCGCATGCACACGGCGCGCGCGGCATTGGCGTGGATGGTGGAGTGATGGGCTTGGTTTCCTTATTCCTCCCCTCGATTTCGAGGGGAGGGGGACCGCCGAAGGCGGTGGAGGGGCGCGAGCGAAGCGAGTGTTCTTTCCGCTCGCGCAAGGGCGCGAGCGGCCCCTCCACCATGCTGCGCATGGTCCCCCTCCCCTGCAAAAGCAGGGGAGGATTCTGGTTGTGACCGATTCCCGATCTCGCCGCCTGCGCGCGCTGTCCGAGCTGATCGCGGCCGAACCCCATGCCAGCCAGGAGGAATTGACCGAGCGGCTGCGGGCGCTGGGCCATGCGGTGACGCAGGCGACCGTGTCGCGCGACCTCGTCGCTTTGGGCGCGGTGAAGGTGAAGCGCGACGGCGTGCTGCGTTACGTCCTGCCCGACCAGTTCGGCGCGCGCGATTGGGCGACCGGGCAGCTGGAGCGGATCGTGCGCGAATGGGTGCGATCGATCGAAGCGGCCGGGGCCATGCTCATCATGAAGACGCCGCCCGGCTCCGCCCATCTGGTCGCCTCGACCATCGACCAGGCCGAACTGGCCGAAATCGCCGGCACGGTCGCCGGCGACGACACCATCCTCCTGGTCGTTCGCGACGGCTTCCCCCTCCCCGTTCTCATCCGCCGTTTCGAGGCGATGATGGGAAGGGTGCGGGAGGCGATCGCGTGACCCCCTTCAGTTCGTCATCCCAGCGAAAGCTGGGATCCCACTTCTTCAAGACAAATGAGATTCCAGCTTTCGCTGGAATGACGGGAATTTGAAATGACTGCCAAACCCAAGAAGGTCGTGCTCGCTTATTCCGGGGGTCTCGACACCTCAATCATCCTGAAATGGCTGCAGACCGAATATGGCTGCGAAGTAGTCACCTTCACCGCCGATCTCGGCCAGGGCGAGGAGGTGGAGCCGGCGCGGCACAAGGCGGAGCTGCTCGGCATCAAACCCGAGAACATCTTCATCGAGGATCTGCGCGAGGAGTTCGTGCGCGATTACGTCTTCCCGATGTTCCGGGCGAACACGCTGTATGAGGGGCAGTATCTGCTCGGCACCTCGATCGCGCGGCCGTTGATCGCCAAGCGCCAGATCGAGATTGCGCGGCAGGTCGGGGCGGACGCGGTCAGCCATGGCGCGACAGGCAAGGGCAATGACCAGGTGCGGTTCGAACTGGGCTATTATGCGCTGGAGCCGGGCATCCACGTCATCGCGCCGTGGCGGGAATGGGATTTCGCCAGCCGCGAGCAGTTGATCCACTTCGCCGAGCAGCACCAGATCCCGATTTCGAAGGACAAGCGCGGCGAGAGCCCCTTCTCGATCGACGCCAATTTGCTCCACTCGTCGAGCGAGGGAAAAGTGCTGGAGGACCCGACCGCGGAGGCGCCGGAATATGTCCATCAGCGCACGATCGCGCCCGAGGATGCGCCGGACGTCGCGACCTACATCACAGTGGATTTCGAGGCCGGCGATCCGGTCGCGATCGACGGCGAATTCCTGTCGCCCGCGAGCCTGCTGACGCGGCTCAATGAACTCGGCCACGACAATGGCATCGGCCGGCTCGATCTGGTCGAGAACCGCTTCGTCGGCATGAAGTCGCGCGGTGTCTACGAAACGCCCGGCGGCACGATCCTGCTGGCGGCGCATCGCGGCATCGAGAGCATCACATTGGATGGCGGCGCGATGCATCTGAAGGACGAGATCATGCCGCGCTACGCGAAGCTGATCTATAACGGCTTCTGGTTCAGCCCCGAGCGCGAGATGCTCCAGGCGTTGATCGACAAGAGCCAGGAGCATGTCACCGGCCGCGTGCGCGTGAAGCTCTACAAGGGCAATGTGATGGTGGTGGGCCGCGAGAGCCCGCTCGCGCTCTACGACCAGGATCTGGTGACGTTCGAGGAGGGGTCGAGCAGCTACAGCCAGCGCGATGCGGCTGGCTTCATCCGGCTGAACGCGCTCAGGCTGCGGACGCTGGCCACGCGGGACGCGCGTTCGAAGGCCGGCCCGCAGGGCTGACGAGAAATGCAAACGCCATGACCATTGCCGTGCTGGAGACCGGCGCGCCGCCCGGTGACCTCGCCGCGCAATTCGGCTCCTATCCGGACATGTTTGCCGAGATGCTGGGGACCGGGAAGCTGGCGCGCTACGACGTCGCAAGCAGCGCCCTCCCCGCTCACCGCGCCCATTCGGGCTATATCCTGACCGGCTCCCCGGCCGGCGTCTATGACGGCCTGCCCTGGATTGCGGCGCTGACGGACTGGCTGCGCGCGGCGCCTGCGCAGACGCGGCTGGTCGGCATTTGCTTCGGGCACCAGCTGATGGCGCAGGCATATGGCGGCGCGGTGGAGAAATCGGCCAAGGGCTGGGGCATCGGCCTGATGGAATATGCCGTGCGGTCGCGCGAGGCGTGGATGGACGTGGCGCTGTCCGTGGCGATCCCGGCGTCGCATCAGGACCAGGTGGTCGCGCAGCCGCCCGCGACCGAGGTGACGCTCGCCAGCGAGTTTGCGCCGCTCGCGGGCCTTGCCTGGCGCGACCGGGCGGCGATTTCCTTCCAATGCCATCCGGAATTCAGCCCCGCTTATGCCAGGGCCCTGATCGAAGCGCGACGCGAGCGGCTGCCCGATCCGGACAGGGCGATCGCGTCGCTGAACGGCTTCAACGACAATCAACGCATCGGGAACTGGATCAAGCGCTTTCTGGGGCTGTGACCCGGACCGGCGCTATTGCCTCCAATCTGGTTTCGATTCTGCTTGGCGAAAGCCACAATGAGCGCAAGCCTTCGCTCCGAGTCGGTCCACAAGCGGGGGTGCGGGACGTGGCGAAAGAGCCCATCAGACAAATATCAGTCGGCGTGACGCAGCGCCTCGCGCTTATTGCCGCGTTGCTCAGCGCGTCCGCGTGCGTCAGCATCGATCGACCAGGGGCACAGGCGCTCGGCAAGGCTGGCGTGGACGGCATGAGTGCAATCGCAGCGGAACTCGATAGCCGGGCGGCCGAGATCAACCGGGCGATTTCATTGCATAATTTCGACGATGCGTATGTTCGGTTCACGGCGTGCGAATCAGGTCGGCAGGCCGTGACGGTCACCGGAGAGCCCACGCTTTGCGACATCGTGACGACCGCCAGCAATCTGCGCGCGTCGCACGTGCCGGGCAATTACCTTCAGATCCAGTCTGTTATCGAGACGCGGGCGCAAGCCACCCGCAAACTGAGCGCGGCCTATGCCGCGTTGATCGCCGAAGCCGAATATGACGCCAGGGGGGAGGCGCGCGGCGCGATCGACGATGCGACGGCGGCGCTGGGAGCCTTCGCAACTGCGCTCGGGGCTGGCCCGATTGCGGAATTCGTCACACGCGGTGTCGCGGAAGTCGGCGGGCTTATCGCCGATGGTGCACAGCGGCGACGGCTGGTCGACGGAAGCCGGCGGCTGCAGCATTTGACCCGGCAATTCCGTTTGCTGCTCGAAAAGGAGCGGGAACTCTACAATGCGCTGCGAGCGACCGTCGTGCTGAGCGAGGCGAACGCCCGAAGACGACTGATTCCCTTGCTTCCGGCGGGGCCGATGCTCAACCAGCTTCTCGCTGAGGCCAATCTGCCGCCGGTAACCGATGCGCAGGCGCAGGCCATAGTGACCGGCTCCTCGCCGGTTCGCAATGCACTCCAGGCGGGCGCGCTGGCTCGTCGTCCCGGAAACAGCGACCGCGCATTCGCCGCCGCCAACACTCTGCTGGTGGCGCTGGAGGAGCAGCATGGCAAGTTCCAGGACGGGCGTCCCGTCTCGCTGAGCGAGATGGCGGCGGAGATCGACCGGCTTACCGCGATTGTCGATTCAATCGATTCGTCGGATGGCGAAGGAGAAGCAGAATGAGCAGCGCCAAGGAAATACGCGCCATCGCCGAGCGAAATTGGGAACAAGCGGCGCTACTGAGGGATCGGATTCTCTCAGGGCTTGCCGACCTGCCGCCTCGCGAACGCACCAAGGCGATGGGCGACGCACAGGATAATTACAATGCGGCGCTGGCCGAGCATCTGGAAGCAATCCACTCGGCCTGGAAGCAGTCCGACGGTGATTGGGCTGCACTTCTCGATGACGCGAAGGCCGCGGAAAAGGCGCTGAAAGAGGGCCTGAAGGGTGCCAAGAGCGTGATCGAAAATATCAAGGGAGCGGCCAAGCTGACGCAGTCGGTCGTCAAGCTTATAGATGCCGCGAAAGAGCCGGGCACGAGTAGCGTCGGCTGAGCCACGTCCCAGCTTGCGCCGCCCAAGGCTTCAAGCTAGGGAGCCGCCTCCCGGCCCACCCCGCCGGATGATTTGTGGGCGTGTAGCTCAGTGGTAGAGCACTGTGTTGACATCGCAGGGGTCGCAAGTTCAATCCTTGCCACGCCCACCATTTTTTCTCTTTTGAGATCGGGGCGATGACGAGATAGCCACGACGGAATGCAGCGCCGGCCGTCTTACGCTGAGCCGCCGCATTCGCGGGCCGCTCCAGCGGGCGGACTTGGCGATTGACTCCGAGGACCTCTCGCCTCCAGGGAACCCAGTCTCAATTAAGGATCGACCGATGCCCGACGAAACCCTCCTCGCCCTGACTGCGGATATCGTTTCGGCGCACGTCTCGAACAACAGCGTCTCGACGTCCGACCTGCCGACCCTCATCCAGAACGTCCACGCCGCGCTCAACGGTCTCGGGGCAGCGTCCCCGGCCGGCTCCGGACCGGCCAAGCGTGAGCCCATCGTCTCACCCCGCTCCGCGCTCAAGCCGGATGCGATTACCTGCCTGGTCTGCGGCTCGAAGCAGAAAATGCTGAAGCGGCACATTCGCGTCGCCCACGATATGGAGCCCGCCGATTATCGTGCGGAGTTCGACCTGAAGAAGGACTATCCGATGGTCGCGGCGAACTATGCGGAAACGCGGCGGGCGTTGGCCGTTTCGATTGGCCTGGGACGGAAGAAAGGCGAGCCGGCGCCGAAGCGCGGGCGCAAGGCCGCAAATCCGGAGGCAGGCGCAGCGGGCTGAGTTTGCTGCTGCCGGCTATCCGGGCCGAGGCTCCGGGCGGAGTCGAGAGACACCTGTCCATGATGCCCAACCGGTCACATGACAAAGTCCACCGCACGATATAGAGAGCTCCTTCCAGGACGAAGCTCGCATGGACTTGATTCAACGGCATAATGTCAAAATTACCGGCCGCGGCGAGCGCTTCATCATGTTCGCCCACGGGTTCGGCTGCGATCAGAATATGTGGCGTTTCGTCGCCCCTGCTTTTGAGGAAACCCACCGCGTGGTCCTGTTCGACCACGTCGGATGCGGCAATTCCGACAGCTCTGCGTATGACCCGGTCCGCCACGCGACCCTGCAAGGTTATGCCGACGACGTGATCGAGATCGCCCGTGCGCTGGGTCTGACGGGAGGCGTGTTCGTCGGGCACTCGGTCAGCGCCATGATCGGCATCCTGGCGGCTCGATCGGCTCCGGAATTGTTCGACCGGCTGGTCCTGATCGGTCCGTCGCCCTGCTACATCAATGACGGGGATTATCGCGGCGGCTTTGAGCGAAGCGACATCGACGAATTGATGACCTTCATGGACAGCAACTTTCTGGGATGGTCGGCAGCGCTGACTCCGCAGATCATGGGAAATGCGGACCGCCCCGAGCTGGCCGAGGAACTCAATAACAGTTTCTGCCGCACCGATCCCGACATCGCCAAGCAGTTCGCGCGCGTGACCTTCCTTTCGGACAATCGGAAAGACCTCGATGGTGTCGAACTGCCCGTGCTCATCCTTCAGTGCAGCTCGGATCTCATCGCCCCCGATCAAGTGGGCGAGTATGTGCATGCCCGGCTGCCCGGGAGTTCCCTGATCAAATTGAAGGCCACGGGTCATTGCCCAAATCTGAGCGCGCCCGAGGAAACCGTGGACGCGATCCGGGCCTGGATCTGACCCTTGGTGGACGATCCGTTTCGACCAGTCCCGTCGAACCGAGGCCTGCTCGGATTCGACGACGAGACGCTCTACGAAGATGCCCCCTGCGGCTATTTGGCGACTCTCCCGGATGGAACGATCGTCCGGACAAACCGCACCTTCCTGCGGTGGACGGGCTATTCGGACGACGAATTGCACGGAACGCGCTTCCAGGAGAAGCTCACGCTTGCCGGCCGCATTTATCACGAAACGCATTTTGCGCCGCTGCTGCGCATGCAGGGCGCCGTGCGCGAAGTCGCGCTCGATTTCATCTGCAAGAATGGGGACCGCCTGCCGACCCTCGTGAATACGGCGCAGCGCGTCGGCGAAGATGGGGAGCCGGCCGTAAACCTCACGACGATTTTCGACGCCCGTGAGCGGCGGCAGTATGAGCAGGAGTTGCTGAGCGCACGGGACGTCGCACGACGAACGGCCGAACAATTGCAGCAGCTGAATGCCGAGCTCGAGGAACGTGTGACCGCCGCGGTGGAAGAGCGGATGCGCGCCGAGGAGGCTCTCAGGCAGTCCCAAAAAATGGAGGCCATTGGTCAGCTGACGGGCGGCGTGGCGCATGATTTCAACAATCTGCTCACTTTGGTGATCGGCGGCCTCGATCTGATCGATCGCCAGTTGCCGTCGCAGCCCCCCGGACCGGGAACCGACCGCATCCGGCGTGCCCGGGACGCTGCGATGGAGGGCGCAAGACGGGCGGCCAAGCTGACGCAGCACCTCCTCGCCTTTGCCCGCCGTCAGCCGCTCCAGCCGAGAGTCATCGAGGTCAACAAGTTGCTCGCGGAGATTTCCGACATGCTGCACCGGACGATCGGCGAACATGTCGAAATGGAAACGGCGCTCGGGGCGGGCCTGTGGAGCGTTGAAACCGACCCTGTGCAGCTTGAGAACGCCATCCTGAACCTTGCGGTGAACGCACGCGACGCGATGCCTGGCGGCGGCAAGCTCACCATCGAGACGCACAATGCCAGTTTGGATGACAGCTATGTCGCCGGTGTCCCGGAAGGGCTTCCGCCTGGCCAATATGTGATGATCGCGGTGAGTGACACGGGCACCGGCATGGACCTCGAGACCCAACAGAAGGT
>JBBSLM010000069.1:0-8598 GCA_038255245.1 Sphingomonadales bacterium | reverse complement strand
CTATCTTGCCGTCAATGTCGAACGCTCCCGCTCAAGCGCCGGATCGCCGCGCGATCATCGATCGCCGCGTGCTGAGCGACGCGCTGGCCGGGGCAGCGCGCAAGGAGGCCGCGGCGCTGCTCGGTGACGCGCTCGGCGCCGGGCGCGCCGAAATCGAACGGCGCTTGCTGGCGCAGCCCTATGCCGGCACCGAATGCGCCGCCGCGACCGCTTTCCTGACCGACCAGATCGTCCGGCTCGCCCATGACTATGTCACCGGAACTGTCCATCCGCTCAGCAATCCCACGGCCGGCGAGCGGCTGCTGCTGCTCGGCCTCGGCGGCTACGGGCGCGGCGAGATGGCGCCGTATAGCGATGTCGACATCGCCTTCGTGACGCCGTGGAAGCCGACCGGCTGGACGGAGCAGGCGATCGAATCGATCCTCTATCTGCTCTGGGATCTGAACCTGAAGGTCGGTCACGCCGCCCGCTCGGCCGACGAGGCGGTCGCCGCCGCCCGCACCGATCATACCGCCCGCACCGCCATGCTGGAGGCGCGCTACGTCTGGGGCAATGAGGCCCTGTTCGACGACGTCATGGCGCGGTTTCAGCGCGACATTTCCTCCGGCGATGTGCGCCGCTTCGTCACCGAGAAACTGGACGAGCGCAACGCCAGGCACAAACGCATGGGCGACAGCCGCTACGTCGTCGAACCCAACATCAAGGAGGGGAAGGGCGGCCTGCGCGACCTGCACGCGCTCTATTGGATCGGCAAGTTCGCCTATCGCGTCCGCGACGCCGCCGGGCTGGTCGATGCAGGTTTGTTGTCCGCGGCCGAATATGGCCAGTTCCGCCGCGCCGAACGCTTTTTATGGGCTGTGCGCTGCCATCTCCATGCGATCGCCGCGCGGGCCGAGGAGCGGCTGACCTTCGACTATCAGCGCGAGATCGCCGCGCGGATGAATTATGCGGACCGCCCGGGCAACGCCCCGGTGGAGCGCTTCATGAAGCATTACTTCCTGCACGCGAAGACGGTCGGCGACCTGACCGGCGTCTTCCTCGCCCATCTCGACGAGAAATTCGCCCAGCGGGGGAGCCGGATCGGCTTGCCGAGCTTCCGGTGGCGGCGGCGCGAGCTGAATGGTTTCATCCTCGACCGGGGCCGTTTGGCGGCACCGGACGACGCCTTCTTCGCCGCCGATCCGGTGCGGCTGATCGAGGCGTTCGTGCTCGCCGACGCCCAGGGGATCGAAATCCATCCCGAAACGATGCGCGCCATCACCCGGCAGGCGAAACGGGTGGATGCCGACGTTCGCGCCGATCCTCGAGCCAATGCGCTTTTCCTCGATTTGCTCAGCAGCCTCAACGATCCGGAAAGCGCGTTGCGCTGGATGAACGAAGCCGGCGTGTTCGGCCGCTTCGTGCCGGACTTCGGCCGCGTGGTCGCGCAGATGCAGTTCGACATGTACCATCATTATACGGTGGACGAGCACACCATCCGCGCGGTCGGCCTGATGTCGCGGATCGAGAAGGGGGAGCTCAGGGACGAGCACAAGCTCGCCACCGGCATCGTCAAGCACATCGCCTCGCGCCGCGTCCTCTATGTCGCCGTGCTGCTGCACGACATCGCCAAGGGGCGGCCCGGCGATCACAGTATCGTCGGCGCCGAAATCGCCGACGCGCTCTGCCCGCGCCTCGGCCTCACGCCCGCGGAAACCGAAACCGTCGCCTGGCTGGTGCGCTGGCATCTGCTGATGTCCTCGACCGCGCAGAAGCGCGATCTGGCCGATCCCAAGACCATCCAGGATTTCGTCGAGCGGGTGAAGAGCGCCGAGCGGCTGCGGCTGCTCTATTTGCTCACCGTGGTCGATATCCGCGCGGTCGGTCCGGGGACCTGGACCAGCTGGAAGGACCAGTTGCTCACCAATCTGTTCGAACTGGCGGAGGAGCGGCTGCGGCTCGGGCACAAGCAGCAGGGACGGCGCGAGCGGGTGCTGGCGATCCAGGACGAGCTGGCCGGGACGCTGGGTTGGGACAACGAGGCCTTTGCCGCTTATGCCGGCCGGCACGGCGACGGCTATTGGCTGGCCGAACAAAGCCGCGCGATCGTCGATAACGCCCTTTTCGTGCAGGCCGTGGATCGCGGCGAGGCGGACGGGCCGGTGGCGCTAATCCCGCGCCCGGAGCGCAGCGCCACTCTGGTCACTGTCTATACGCGCGACGAGCCCGGCCTCTTTCACCGCATCGCCGGGGCAATCAGCCTGTCCGGGGGGAACATCATCGATGCCCGCATCCACACGACGGCCGACGGCATGGCGCTGGACAATATGCTGGTGCAGGACGCGACCGGCGCGCCGTTCACCGATCCGCACCGGCTCGACCGGCTGAAACAGGCGGTGCGCGCGGCGGCGGCGGGCGAGGAGCCCTCGGCCGAGCGGCTCGAGGGCCGGGCCTTGCCGCTGATCCGCGCCGAGGCGTTCCGCATCGCGCCGGCCGTCTTCGTCGATAACAAGGCGTCGGGCCGCTACACGGTGGTCGAGGTGAACGCCCGCGACCGCGCCGCTTTGCTCTCCGGCCTGGCCCGCGCGATCACCGAATCCGGTGCGACCATTCGCAGCGCCCACATCGCCACTTATGGCGAGCGCGCGGTCGATACCTTCTACCTGACCGACGCCGGGGGAACGAAGATCGTCGATCCCGGCGACTTGGCGGCATTGCGCGCGCGCTTGCTCGCCGCCGCCAGCCCGACCGGCGAACCGGACCGCGCCGCCGCCTGATCGCCAAAAGAAAAGGGCCCCCGGATCGCTCCGGAGGCCCCGATCTCGCCCGGTCGCGCCGCTTAGAAGCGGAAGCGGCCGGTGATGCCGAAGGTGCGCGGCTCGGCCAGGAAGGCACTGAACAGCTGCGTGCCCGTGCCGCCGAAGGCGGTAACCTGCGAGCGGCTGCCGGCGCCCTGGACCGGCGTATTGAAGCCGACCTGGGTATAATCCTCGTCGAGCAGATTCTGCGCCCAGAGCTCGACCGCCCAGCGCTGCTCGGGACCCCGGATACCGATGCGGCCGTTCACGAGAACGAAGCCGTCCTGCTCCTTCTCGATGAAAAGGTCGGAGCCGGTATTATAGTCGCTGGTGGCGCGGGCATCGAGATAGAACAGGCCGCTCATCCCGCTATTCCCGATTGGCGGCGTCCAGGCGAACGATGCCGTGACCACATGCTCCGGCGCGTTCGACAGATGGTCGCCCGGCAGCAGGAAGAGGGCGGGGTCGAGCGCTTCGCCGGTGGAGCTGCCGACCAGATCGTCCTCGTACGTGGTGCTCGTGTAGGTATAGCCCAAAGTGAGGTTGACGTTCTCGATGGGGTTGATCGTCGCTTCCAGCTCCAGGCCCATCGACAGCACGCCGGACGTCACGTCGTCGGCGGCGCAAGTGCCCGTCGCCGCACTGGCGTCCTGGTCCGCGCCGGACCCACCGACCAGTTCGGCGCAGCCATTGATGTTCTGGACGATGAAAACCGTGCCGTTGAACGTGTTCAGCTGGAAATCGCGGAAGCGCTGGTGGAAGATCGCCGCGTTCAGGGTGAACATCGAGCGGGTGATCTTGCCGCCGACTTCGAAGGCATCGACGATCTCGGGCGCGAAGCGAAGCGCCGCGGCATTGGCGTTGGTCCGTGCGAACAGAGCGGAGCCGAGGTCCGAACGGTCGAGATTGTAACCGCCGGCTTTGTAGCCGCGCGAATAGCTCGCGTAGAACAGATTGCCATCGGACGGTCGGAAGGTGAACACCGCCGTACCGGTCAACTCGCCATCGTCGAAGCTGTCGCGGATATCGAGCGCGTTCAGCGCCGAGCTCGAATTGCCGACGCAGGACAGGGTGATGATGCCGCCCGCGAACGCCGCCAGTCCAGGGTTGGCGAGGAGCGGCTGGAGTGCCGCCTGCTGCACCGGGCAGACGGTGTTATTGTTGTTGAAATCGGCATCCAGATCCTTGCTCTCCTGCGTGTAGCGGGCACCGAGGGTCAGGCTGATCCGATCGTTGAAATTGATGATGTTGTGCGTGAAGATTGCGTAATTCTGGCTGTCCTGCCGATAGAAGCTCTGCACGTCGCCGATATTGTTGACGGTGGACAGGCGATCCAGGCCCGACAGAATGAGCGGGGCCGCCGCGCCGAAGGCGCCCGTCAGGGTGGCGCGGCCGGTCGGGCTGAGGCAGCCCGGCAGCGCCGGATTGCGCAGCGCGCCGACCGGGCTGACGTTCGTGACGAGGCGGCAGGCGGCGAACGCGCCATATTGGCTGCCAAAGGTCGTGCTGTCGCTGACGGTCAGGTCTTCCTGCGCGAAATAGCCCCCGATCAGCCAGTCCAGCTTGCCGCCGAAGGCCTGGCCGTTCAGCCGCAATTCCTGCGTGAAGGTATTGAACTCGCGATAGGAGGTGTCGTTGTCGGGCCGGTAGAGGATATCGACGCGGCCATAATCGATGTCGGCGGCGCCATAGCTGATATAATCGCGGTAGGAGGTGATCGAAGTGAGCGACGCGCCGCCGAAATCATAGTCGATCTGTATCGAGCCGCCGTAATCGCGGGTTTCGTTCTGGAACGTGCGATCCGGCGAAATCTCGATCCGGCGGCTAAAGGGATCGATCGTCCCGGCGAGCGTCGCGCCCTGGCTGTTCAGGATGTCGACGATCGGATTGATCGCGGGATTGAAGGCGAAATCTCCGGGGACGCCGGGGGTCGGATCGATGCTCTGCCGGTTCTCGATATAGACGGCGCCGCAGCAGCTCTCGTCGCGCCACGTATAGTCGCCGATCAGACGGATCGACAGCGCATCCGTGGGCTCGAACAGCAATTGCGCGCGGCCGAAGAAGCGGTTGCGGTCATTGACCTCGTCCTCGGTGCGCCCGGTCGGATTGACGACCTCGTAAAAGCCGTCGCGGCGCGAATAGACCGCGTCCAGGCGGAAGGAGGCGGTGTCGCCGATCGGACCGGTGAGCGCGCCCTGCGCGCGGACCTGATTGTAATTGCCGTAGGTCAGCTCCGCCATGCCGCCGAACGTCGATTCGGGTCGGCGGGTGATGATGTGGATAAGGCCCGCAGACGCGTTGCGGCCGAAGAGAGTGCCTTGCGGGCCGCGCAGCACTTCGATCCGGTCGACTTCGCCAAGCTCGTTCAGGCCAATGCCCGAACGCGAGCGATAGACGCCGTCGATGAACACCGCGACCGAGCTTTCGAGGCCGGGATTGTCGCCGACCGTGCCGATGCCGCGGATACGGGCCGAGCCGTTGGCTTCGGAGCCGGTCGAGGAAACGAGCAGGGAAGGGGCGAGCTGGTTGAGGGCGCGGATGTCGTTCGCGCCGCTATTTTGCAGCTGCTCCTGGCCGACCGCGGAGACGGCAAGCGGAACGTCCTGCAGGCGCTGGGCGCGGCCCTGCGCCGTGACGACCATGGTATTGCCTTCGCCGCCCTCGGGATCCTGTACGGCCCCTTCCTCGGTCGGGCTTTCCTGAGACGGAACGGTGTCCTGAATGGGCTGCGCGAAAGCCGGAGCGGCGAAGACGAAGGCACCGGCGGACAGCATCCAGCGAGCTTTGGACATGATCATAACCCCTCCCAATAAGTTTCTATTTGGAAGGGAAGTTACAGGCAGACCGCGCCGCCTGTCATGCCAATTTTTCGCGCTTTTCCGCCGTTCGTGCAGTTTATGGCATTTACGCAACAGAACAGTTTCTGTTGGAAACCCTTATCCACTGGGTTCCGTTACGGAAAGGCCGCGTCGCCCGGCCCGCCTTACTTCGGCGAAATCACCATCAGCATCTGCCGGCCTTCCATCCGCGGGTGCTGCTCGACCTTGGCGGTCTCCGCGACGTCGTCCTGGACGCGCTGGAGCAGCTTCATGCCGAGCTGACCATGCGCCAGCTCGCGCCCGCGGAAGCGCAAAGTGACCTTCACCTTGTCGCCTTCGCCGATGAATTTGTGGATGTTGCGCATCTTCACGTCATAATCGTGATCGTCGATGTTCGGACGCATTTTGATCTCCTTGATCTCCTGCGTCTTCTGCGTTTTCCGCGCGAGGTTCGCCTTCTTCTGCGCCTCATATTTGAATTTGCCGACGTCCAGGAACTTGGCGACGGGCGGATCGGCGTTGGGCGACACTTCGACCAGATCCAGTCCGACCGCGGCAGCGCGTTCGATCGCCTCGCGAGTCGGCAGCACGCCGACATTCTCGCCGGTCTCGTCGATCACGCGGACGGTCGCCGACTGAATGAATTCGTTGAAGCGCGGGCCGTTCATGGCGGGCGTCATCGGGCGGCGGGTCATTGGGGGACGTATGTTGCTTCACTCCGAAATGGTTGGGATGCGAGCCGCTACTTAGTGGCGCGCGTCGATTAAGGGAAGATGGACGACAGGAGGGGGCGGGTGAATAGCGTCAATCTGTGTCCGGGCCGCCTCGGCCACGGCCCCAGGCCAGGATGGCGAGCAGATTGAGCGCCAGCAAGGCGAGCGCGGCAAACGCGGCGGAGGCCAGCGCGAACTTCGCCGCAAGGTACAGTCGCCCCGGCTCCGAGACGCTCAGCGCCACCGCAGTGAGAACAGCGGCGACCAGCAGAAAAACGAACAGCAATTTGCGGGCGCCATGCCCCGCGCGCAGCAGCTTCGCGGTGCGCGGATCAAGCACGCAAATCGGGCGGGAGCGCCTCGCTCCGCAGCCGTTCGATCACCGCGTCCAGCGAAAGCACTTCCTGCCGCGCGTCCGCGCCCAGCGGCCGCAGCGCCACCGTGCGCTCCTCCGCCTCGCGCTTGCCGATCACCAGCAGATTCGGGACCCGCGCCAGACTGTGCTCGCGGACCTTATAGTTGATCTTCTCGTTGCGCGTATCGGTCTCGACCCGCAGCCCGGCGGCGGTCAGCGCCTCGGCCACCTCGCGCGCATACTCGTCCGCGTCCGACACGATCGTCGCGACCACCGCCTGCACCGGCGCGAGCCAGAGCGGGAACTTGCCGGCATAATGTTCGATCAGGATGCCGATGAACCGCTCGTACGAGCCGAAGATCGCGCGGTGGAGCATCACCGGGCGATGCTTTTCGCCATCCTCGCCGATATAATTGGCGTCGAGCCGCTCGGGCAGCACCCGGTCGCCCTGGATCGTGCCCACCTGCCAGGTGCGGCCGATCGCGTCGGTCAGATGCCACTCCAGCTTCGGGGCATAGAAGGCGCCTTCGCCGGGCAATTCCTCCCAGCCATATTCCGCATTGGCCATGCCGGCTTCGGCGACCGCGTCGCGCAATTCCTGCTCCGCCTTGTCCCAGTCGGAATCGCTTCCGAAGCGCTTCTCGGGGCGCAGCGCCAGCTTGACGTGATAGCTGAAGCCGAAATCCTTGTAGACGCCATCGGCGAGCCGGCAGAAGGCGCGGACCTCGTCCACCACCTGCCGCTCGGTGCAGAAGATATGGGCGTCGTCCTGCGTGAACTGGCGCACGCGCATCAGGCCGTGCAGCGCGCCATGGGGCTCGTTGCGGTGGCAGCAACCCATCTCGCCCAAGCGGATCGGCAGCTCGCGATAGGAGGTGATGCCCTGCTTGAAGACCAGCACGTGCGCCGGGCAGTTCATCGGCTTGATCGCCAGCCAGGCGGCATCGTCGGCCACTTTCGGCGCCGCATTGCCGCTTTCCTCGTCGACGTCCGGGACGATGTCGGGAACCGCGAACATGTTCTCGGCATATTTTCCCCAATGGCCCGACTGGGTCCATTGGCGCACGTCCATCAGCTGCGGCGTCTTGATCTCGCGATAGCCGGCGCCGTCCATCTTGCGGCGCATATAGGCCTCGAGCTCGCGCCAGATGCGATAGCCCTTGGGGTGCCAGAAGACCGAGCCGTGGGCTTCCTCCTGCAGATGGAACAGATCCATCTCGCGGCCGATCTTGCGATGGTCGCGCTTGCCCGCCTCCTCCAGGCGGTGGAGGTGCGCGTCGAGCTGCTTCTTGTTCAGCCAGCCGGTGCCGTAAATGCGGCTCAGCATCGCATTATTCTGGTCGCCGCGCCAATAAGCGCCCGACACACGCGTCAGCCTGAACGCCTGCGGATCGAGCTTGCCGGTGCTGGCCAGATGCGGCCCGCGGCACATGTCGAGCCAGTCGCCGGAGCGATAGACGGTCAGCTCCTCATCCTCAGGCAGCGCCTGTGCCCACTCCGCCTTGAACGTCTCGCCATGCTCCTGGAAATGCGCGATCAGCGCCTCGCGCGACCAGATCTCACGCACCAGAGGCTCGTCGCGCGCGATGATGCGGCGCATCTCCTCCTCGATCGCCGGCAAATCCTCCTCGGTGAAGGGGCCACGCTCGGGGGCAGGCGCAAAGTCGTAATAGAAGCCGTCGTCCGTGGCGGGGCCGAAAGTGATCTGCGTGCCGGGAAACAAATTCTGCGCGGCTTCGGCCAGGATATGGGCGAAATCGTGCCGCGCCAGTTCCAGCGCGTCGGCTTCGTCGCGCGACGTCACCAGCGCGAGCGTCGCATCGCCCTCCAGCGGCCGCCCGATGTCGCGCAGCTCGCCATTCACCCGCGCCGCGATCGCCGCCTTGGCCAGGCCCGGCCCGATCGCCGCCGCCACGTCCGCCGGCGTGGTTCCG
>JBBSLM010000068.1:0-8633 GCA_038255245.1 Sphingomonadales bacterium | reverse complement strand
TTCGGGATCGGCCCGCGCCCGGTGCCGTAGGCAAGCTCGGCGGGAATGGCGAATTCGTAGCGCTCGCCGATGCTCATCAACTGCAGACCCTCGGTCCAGCCACGGATCACGCGATTGAGCGGAAACACCGCTGCCTCGCCGCGCGCGACCGAGGAGTCGAAGGTCTCATTGTTCGAGAAGCGGCCGACATAATGGACCATGACGTTGTCCGTGGCGCGCGGGCGCTGGCCGGTGCCGCGGCCGATCAGCACGCGATATTTCAGCCCCGATGCGGTCGTGCGCCAGCCATCGGCGGCGGTCAGCCCGGCGAGCGCCTGACGCTGCTGTTCGAGGTAAGCGGGATCGGCCTGGGCCGGGGCGGGTTCGGGCTGCATAAGCAGAGCGGCGAGTGAGGTGAGGATCATGCCACCTCTTCCGTCACGCGACGCGCAGCGTCAATCGCAAGAAAGGATATGGGCTTCGCCAAGCCGCAAAGACGCGAAGCCGCGAAAAACGCCCTCTTTTGCGTCTTTGCGCTTTTGCGGCTTGGCGCGCAGCGCCCATCAAATCCGCTACGCGGGAAATCCTGACGAGCGTTGCCTGACCCCCGCCGAACCTGCATGCCGCAAGCATGTCCAGCACCCACCCCGATTTCGACGTGATCATCGTCGGTGCAGGCCTGTCCGGCATCGGCATGGCGCATCATCTCCAGCGCCTCAGCCCCTGGGCGCGCTATCGAATCCTGGAAGCGCGCGAGGCGATCGGCGGGACGTGGGACCTGTTTCGCTATCCCGGCGTGCGCTCGGACAGCGACATGCACACCCTGGGCTACAGCTTCCGGCCGTGGCGCGACGGACAGGCGATCGCGCCGGGCGGGAAGATCCGCGACTATATCGAGGATACCGCGCGCGAGGCCGGGATCGACGCGCATATCGCCTTCGGGACGCGCGTCGTCGGCGCGGACTGGTCGTCGGCGGATGCGCTGTGGCGGCTGGAGACGAACGGCCGCGCCCTCACCTGCCGCTTCCTGATCATGTGCGCGGGCTATTATTCCTATGCGGAAGGGCACCGGCCTCGCTGGGAAGGCGAGCAGGATTTCGCCGGGCAGATCGTCCATCCGCAATTCTGGCCCGAGCAGCTCGACTGGCGCGGCAAGCAGGTCGCCGTGATCGGCAGCGGCGCGACGTCGGTGACGCTCATTCCCGCGATGGCGACGGATGCCGCGCATGTGACGATGGTGCAGCGCTCGCCTTCCTACGTCGCCGCGCGTCCGGCCCACGACAAGATCGCATCGGGGTTCAAGCGCCTGCTGCCGCTGAAGGCCGCGGCGGGGCTGACCCGCTGGAAGAACGTCCTGCTGCAGCAATGGTTTTTCCGCCTGGCGCGCCGCAAGCCCGCGCGGGTGAAGGCCAAATTGGTCGAACTGGTCGAAAAGGAAATCGGCGCGGAGCAGGCGCGGCATTTCACGCCGGCCTACGACCCCTGGACCCAGCGCCTCTGTCTCGCGCCCGACGGGGACCTGTTCGCCGCGATGCGCAGCGGCAAGGCCTCGGTCGTGACCGGCGAGATCGCCCGCTTCGGCCCCGACGGGCTCATCATGGCGGATGGCGGCAAAGTCCCGGCCGACATCATCGTCACCGCCACCGGCCTGAAGCTCTCGCTCGCCGGCGGAGCGACGCTCGCCCGTGACGGCGAGCCAGTCCGCCTCGGCGACACCATGGCTTACAAAGGCGTCATGTTCGGCGGCCTGCCCAATTTCGCCTCCATCTTCGGCTACACCAACGCCAGCTGGACGCTGAAGGCGGATCTGTCATCGGCATGGCTCTGCCGCCTGCTCAATCGTATGCGCAAACACGCCGAGCGCAGCGTGACGCCGGAGGCCGACCCGGCGGTCGCGGCCAAGCCCTTCCTCGATTTCTCCTCCGGCTATATCGAACGCGCGCGCGGCGAACTGCCCAAACAGGGCGAGACCGGCCCCTGGCGCCTGCGCCAAAGCTACACCGCGGACCTGATGAACCTGCGCTACGGCAGGCTGGACGACAAAGTGCTGCGCTTCACCCGCTGATTGCTTGCGCGGATCGGTTCGCGCGCATCGTGAGGAGCCCCGCCAGCGGCAGGCCGACATGGACGAGGATCAGCCACCACAGGCTTCCGGTCAGCGCGTAGCCGATCGTGAACAGGAAGGAGGAGATGATTGCGCCCGCAAGCGAGCCGAGCTTGCGGCTGGCATGCGCAAGGCCATAAGCGATGGCGGCGATCACCACCGCGCCCCACAGGCCGACCAGCGGCGTCAGCGCCCACAGCAAGAAGCCACGGTAAAGGATTTCCCAGCCGATCCCGGCGGTGAAAGCGAAGGCGACATAGATGCGCGTTTCGGCCGGCGTCTTCGGCAGCACGTCCGCCCGCCCCGGCCGGTTGACGATCGGCTGTCCCTGTCGCGCCATCAGCGCCGGCAAGGCGAGCAGGGCCAGTAGCACCGCCGCGATGGCGAGGCCGATGAGACCGCCGGTGGACAATGGCAGATCGAAGCCGAGCGCGGCCAAGGGGCGCCCTTCCCACCACCAGATGATGCCAAGCAGGAGCAGCAGCACGCCGACCATCCGCATGGTGCGGATCATCCGCGCGGCGAGCGGCCGGGGCGCGCGCGGCGTGCGCGACAGCGAATGGAACAGCGCTTCGCCCGGCAGCAGCAACAGCAAGGCCGCCGCCAGTACATAATCGACTATCGTCATCGTCCCCTCAATATCTCCTTTTAGTCGCAGCCGCCCCCGCCGCCGCCATCCGATCCGCAATCGCTGCCGCTGCTCCCGCTGTCGGAATAGCTGCCGCCATCGCCGCCATCGCGTGAGGCGCTACGCCGCCTTTTCCCGGCGAGGCTGGCGATCACGATCAACAAAATCACCGCAGCGCCGCCAATCGCCGCAATCAGGACTTCAGGAGCCATGCTTTCACTCCACCGTGACGGATTTGGCCAGATTGCGCGGCTGATCGACGTCCGTCCCCTTCGCCACCGCGACATGATAAGCGAGCAATTGCACCGGAATCGCATAGACCAGAGGCGCGATCAAAGGATGCACTTTCGGCATCTCGATCGTCGCCAGGCAGCCCTCGCCAGCCTCGGCCAGCCCTTCGGCGTCGGAAATCAGCACCACCTTGCCGCCGCGGGCGCGCACTTCCTGCATGTTGCTGACCGTCTTTTCGAACAGGGGTCCCGATGGCGCCAGCACGATCACCGGCACCGCTTCGTCGATCAAGGCGATCGGCCCGTGCTTCATCTCGCCCGAGGCATAGCCTTCGGCGTGGATGTAGCTGATTTCCTTCAGCTTCAGCGCCCCTTCCAGCGCCAGCGGATAATCCGGACCCCGGCCGAGATAGAGCACGTCGCGCGCCGGCGCGATCAGATGCGCCATCGCGGCGATATCCTCGTCATGCGCCAGCGCGGCATTCAGCGCGGCCGGCGCCTCGATCAAATGGCGGACGATTTCGCGCTCTTCCTCGGCGCTCAATTTGCCTTTCTTCAGGGCCAGATGCGCGGCGAGCGCGGCCAGCACGGCGAGCTGGCAGGTGAAGGCCTTGGTCGAGGCGACGCCGATCTCCGGCCCGGCATGGGTCGGCAGCAGCAAATCCGCCTCGCGCGCCATCGAGCTGGTCGGCACATTCACCACCACCGCGATCGTCTGCCCGTTCGCCTTGCAATGCTTCAGCGCCGCGAGCGTGTCGGCCGTCTCGCCCGATTGCGAGATGAACAGCGCCAGCCCGCCGGGCTGGAGCACCGGATCGCGGTAGCGGAACTCGCTCGCCACATCGATGTCGACCGGCACCCGCGCGAATTGCTCGAACCAATATTTGGCGACCATGCCGGCGTAGAAACTGGTGCCGCAGGCGACGATGGTGATGCGCTCGACTTGCCCCAAGTCGAAATCCATCTGCGGCAGGGCGACCGTCTGCTCGAGCGGCCGGATGTAGGAGGAGAGCGTCTGCGCGACGACGGTCGGCTGCTCGAAAATCTCCTTGAGCATATAATGGCGATACGGCCCCTTCTCGACCGCCGCCGCGGAGACGCCGCTGGTCGTGATCTCGCGCTCGACGGGGTTGTTGGCGACATCGAAGATGCGCGCGCCATCGCGGGTGATGACCACCCAATCGCCTTCCTCGAGATAGGCGATGCGCTGCGTCAACGGCGCCAGCGCGAGCGCGTCGGAGCCCAGATAGGTCTCGCCCTCGCCATAGCCGACCACCAGAGGCGAACCCAGGCGCGCGCCGATCAGCAGATCAGGTTGCGACCGAAAGGCGATCGCCAGCGCGAAGGCGCCGCGCAGCTGCGGCAGCACCTCACGCACCGCTTCCTCGGGCGACGCCCCGGCCTCGATCCGCTCCGACACGAGATGCGCGACGACCTCGGTATCGGTCTCGCTCTCGAACACCCGCCCGCGCGCCGCCAGCGCCTCGCGCAGCGGCTTGAAATTCTCGATGATGCCATTGTGGACCAGCGCCACTTCTGCCGTGGCGTGCGGATGGGCGTTGCTGGTGGTCGGCGCGCCGTGCGTGGCCCAGCGCGTGTGCGCGATGCCGATCGTCCCCGGGGCGGGATTGCCGGCCAGTTCCTTCACTAAATTGCCGAGCTTGCCCTCCGCGCGTCGGCGAATGAGCGCGCCGCCCTCGACCGTGCAGACGCCCGCGCTGTCATAGCCGCGATATTCCATCCGCTTCAGGCCCGCGACCAGCCGGTCCGCCACCTGATCCTTGCCGACGATGCCGATAATTCCGCACATAAATGTTCTGGCCTTCGCTAAAGAATGTAGGGGACACGGATGCCCGGCATCTCGGCTGGAAAATCCTTGGTGTTTCGCGTCACGAGGACGCGCCCCCGCGTTTGGGCGGTCGCCAGGATGATCGCATCCATCGCCTTCAGGCGGCGACGCTCCCGTCGCAAGGCGGAAGCCCGATTGCCAATCTCGGCATCGACTTCGTCAACGCCGAAGCCGGAAAGAAGCGTCTCAGCGCGCTTGAGGCCCTCTCCCTCGCCCTTCGACATGACCTCGATCCAGACAACGCGACTGATCCAGGCACGCGAGCCGAAATCGGTCGCGCGATCGATTTCGGCGCGCGCCGGATCGAACCCGGCCAGCGCGTCGATCACGATGTTCGAATCGAAGGTAAAGCCGCTCACTTCTGATTGGGACGCTTCGGCTTCGGATACTTGCCCGCCAACATGTCGAGATAAATCTGGCGCTGACGATCGTCCTCTTCGTCGAACAGGTCAGGAAATTCAGCCTTCACCTCCTCGTAATCGTCATCCCAGTGGCGGGTCCACGAAGCGCGCTCGCGCCGTTGCCATTCCACTGAGTCGCCTATGTCGGTGCGGTCCTTCCAGGCACCGAAGCCGATCTCGAGCCATTCCTTGCCGCCAGCTGAGCCGGTCTGCGCTTTGTAACCTGCAACGGCGTCGCGAAGCACCGAGGCGCGCGACTTGCCCTGCTCCGCGGCGAGCTGGTCGAGCCATCTGATGTCGTCGTCGGGCAAATCGGCGAGAATGCGAGTCATGATATACTGATATCATATCGTGATATCAGATCAAGCCTTCTTCTTCGCCCGCATCCGTTCCCGGAAGCGCACGGCCCAGCCGGAAAAGCCCTGCTGCTTGCCACGCGCGACCCCCAGCGAATCCGCTTCGACATCGGCCGTAATTACCGATCCCGCCCCCACGATCGCGCCGTCGCCGATGGTCACGGGCGCGACGAGAGCGCTGTTCGAACCCACGAAGGCCCCCGCGCCGATCTTCGTGCCATATTTGAAGAAGCCGTCATAATTGCAGGTGATCGTGCCCGCGCCGATGTTGGCCCCTTCGCCAATTTCGGCATCGCCCAGATAGGACAGGTGATTGGCCTTCGCCCCCGCGCCCAGTTTCGCTTTCTTGGTCTCGACGAAATTGCCGATCTTCGCGCCCGCGCCAAGGATCGTGCCGGGGCGCAACCGGGCATAAGGCCCGACTTCCGCGCCCTCGCCGATCACCGCGCCTTCGATGTGGCTGAAACCCTTGATCCGCACCCGCTCGCCGATCGTCACGCCGGGGCCGAAGGAGACGTTCGGCTCGATCACCGTGTCGCGCGCAATTTTGGTGTCGTGGCTGAACCAGACCGTCTCCGGCGCGATCAGGGTGACGCCTGCGTCCATCATCTCGATCCGCCGCGCCCGCTGCCAGGCCGCTTCCAACGCCGCCAGTTCTGCGCGGCTGTTGACGCCGGTGACCTCGGCTTCGTCGGTCTCGACCACGACCGAAGTCCCGCCATCGGCGGCGGCAAGCATCACGATGTCGGGGAGGTAATATTCCCCCGCCGCATTGTCGTTGCCGACCCGCGCGAGCAATGGCCACAGGTCGGCGGAGCGCACCGCCATGATCCCGCTGTTGCACAGATTGACCGCGCGCTGCGCCTCGTCCGCATCCTTATATTCGACCATCTTCTCGATCGTGCCGTCGGCGTGGACGATCACGCGCCCGTAGCGCAGCGGGTCCGCCGGCCGGAAGGCGAGCACGACCGTCGCCGGGGCGGGATCCGCGCGCAGTCTGGCGAGCATGTCGCGCATCGTCTGCTGGCCGACGAACGGCACGTCGCCATAGAGGATCAGCACGTCGCCTTCGAAACCCGCCAGCGGGGCTTCCGCCTGCTGCACCGCATGCGCCGTGCCGTGCTGCGGCTCCTGCACCGCCACCGTGCCGCCATATGCCGCGACCACCGGCTCCACCTGCTCACGCCCCGCGCCGACCACGACGACGGTCCGCGCCACGCCCAGTTCGGCGACGCTCGCCAGCAGATGCTCCAGCATCGGCCGCCCGGCGAGCGGGTGCAGCACCTTGTGCAGATCGGACTTCATCCGCGTGCCCTTGCCGGCGGCGAGGATGATGGCGGCCACGGGACCAATGGGGGGGCGTTGGTTCATGGCCGCGCTGTGGCACGGCGATGTTCCGATTTCCAGACCGCGCCAGTCCCCCAAGTTCGTCACCCCGGACTTGATCCGGGGTCCATCTTCTTCGATGCGCCGCCGCTCCAGGAAAGGTGGATGCCGGATCAAGCCCGGCATGACGAGCCAAAGGACAGCCCACTGCCGAGCCCATTCCCCTTCGACGTAATCGCCTTCGACCTCGACGGCACGCTCGCCGATACCGCGCCCGATCTTGCGGCGGCGCTCAATCATGCGCTCGATCGGCTTGGCCGGCCGACAGTGCCGCCCGAAGAGGTCCGCCATCTGGTCGGCCATGGCGCGCGGGCGCTGCTGCGCAAGGGGCTGGCCGAGAGCGGACCCTCCGGCGAAGCGTTGGTCGAGCAGGGCTTCCCGCACTTCATCGACTTTTACGCCGCGAACATCTGCAACGGGACGATACCCTATCCTGGCGTGGAGCAGGCGCTGGACGAATTGAGCGCACGCGGCGTCCGAACCGCCTTGTGCACCAACAAGCCTGAGCGCCTCACGCACTTGCTGCTCGACGCGCTCGGCTGGGCCGGCCGCTTCGACGCGATCGTCGGCGGCGATACGCTAAAGGTGCGCAAGCCCGATCCGGCACCGCTGTTTGAGGCGATCGCGCGGGCGGGCGGCGGACGGGCCGTGTTCGTCGGCGATTCGATCACCGACGCCGACACCGCCCGCGCCGCTGCCTTCCCATTCGTCGCGGTCAGCTTCGGCTTTTCCGACCGGCCGGCGTCCGAGCTGGGCGCGGACGCCGTCATCGACGGCTACGACCAGCTGCTCCCGGCTTTGCTCAGCCTTGCTCGTCGAGCCGGAAGTCCGCCCGATATTCCGGCTTGATCAGCTCGTAGAGCTGCCGGTCGAGCATGATGAACAAATCCTCGCGCCCCGCGGCATAGCTGCCCAGCGCATAATCGCTCATCCGCACCTCGAAGCCGCTGGCCGGGCCGCCGACGGGAATGTTGCCCGCTTCGGACAAGCCATAAGCCAGTTCGTCGGCATCCGGGCATGCGATGCCCTCCATATTCTCGCGGATCTGGCGCAGCGTCTCGCAGACCTTCGCGGCGATCAGCGGCTTGGCGCGGTTCCAGTCCGTGAACAGGTCGCCGAAGCGGATTTTGCGGTTGGTGCGCAGGTCGTAAATCGCGTCGCTCACCCCGAACGAGCCATGCGCGCCGCCGGTAAACTGATCCAGCGTGGTGAAGATCGACACAAGGCGCGTGCCGGCAAAGACGAATTCGTCTTTGATCGTGCGGTGGCACGGCATGGTGGGCGTACAGGAATCGCCCAGCCGCACTTCGCGCATATTCTGCGTGCGCAGCGCGCGGAAGATTTCCGGATAGCGCGCGATCATCGGATCGGCGGTCCAGAAGGCGCGCTGGTTCGGCCCGCGCTCCTCGAAATACAGCTCGCTTGCCAGCACTTCACCCGAAGCACGCGGCTGCGCGCTCAGCGCCACCGGCGCCGCGACGCAGGCCAGACCCAATATCCCCAATGCCATCCGGAACTTCGCCATGTCACTCTCCCCCTTTTGAAAGACGAGTCGTGCCATACACGCGATGAACCGAACATTGCACCTAAACTTACGAACGCGCCTTTTTCAGCAGATGCCGCGCCAGCATCAGTGGCGGCATCCGCATCAAATGGCCACGCAGGTAGAAGCCGAAGCGCGTCGCCTTGCGCCGCTGCCG
>JBBSLM010000067.1:0-8742 GCA_038255245.1 Sphingomonadales bacterium | reverse complement strand
TCCCCGCAGCGCCGCTCCTCGCTGCGCGACTAAAGACCTGTCCGAGAAGGCCGCGACCACTTGCCGGGCCTGCGCCGCGTTCAGGCGCGGGTCGCACAGCGGAAAGTGGTCCGCGTTCAGCCCTTCAGCATCGCATTCCACCACATCCGCCCCTGTCATTTCCAGGTGTAGGCCGCCCGCGACCACACCCGCTTCCCGCGCTGCCGCCAGGAAGCCACGCACTTCCCCGACAATGTCGGCCATACTGCGCCGCTTCACTTTGCCGTCGCGCCGGGTGTTGCCGTGCAGCGGGTCGCACACCCACACGACGTTGCGGCCCTCCGCCTTCACCGCCTGCATCAGGCCGGGGAGCACGTTCCCAACGCGCGCTGCGCCCAGCCGAGCGATCAGCACCAAACGCCCCGGCTCGTTGGCCGGATCAAGCCGTTCGATCAGCGCCAGCAAGGTCGCCGGGTCGATCTCCGGCCCGCATTTGAGGCCGATCGTGTTGGCGATGCCGCGGGCATATTCAACGTGGGCGCCGTCGAGTTGGCGCGTGCGTTCGCCGATCCAGAGGATGTGGGCGGACAGGCACCAGCTCCGGCCGTCCACTCCTCGGGTCAGCGCTTCCTCATAGTCGAGCAGCAAGGCCTCGTGGCTGGTGAAGGTGCCCGGCGCGACATGGCGCATCGCTTCGAGCGTGATTGCGGCCTCGCGATAGCCGGCCAGCATCCGCGCCGAATCGGGCGTCCGCGCAGCCAGCGAAAAGGCCGCGCCGTTGACCATATCGCCGCGCCAGTTGGGGAGGGTGTCGGGGCCCCGCGTTTCGGCATCGGCCGAGCGCGGCTTGGCAAACTGACCGGCCATGCGCGCGACCTGCACGATCTCTCGGCCGCTCGCCCCGGTCAGTTCCTCGGCGAGCGCGCCGAGCAAGCGCAGTGTGGGCAGCGCCGTATCCGCCCGCGCTCCCCCGAAAACCTCCGCGCAATCGCCGCCTTGCAGCAGGATTGCCTCGCCGCCCGCCACCCGCGCCATCTTTTCGCGGAGTCGCGCCGCATCCGTGGCGCTGACGAGAGGCGGAGAGGCGGCCAGCACATCGGTGACACGGCGCAACTGTGCCGGATCGTCCCAGGCGACTGCCTGCGCGGCCGGTCGCGACCGCCAAGAATCTGCCCGCCAATTCATCCCCCGCGCCATCGCCCAGCGGGCGGAGGGCGTCCACCCCGCGCCAACACGTTTTGACTTCCGTTCGCGTAACCTATATGGGCGCGCGGCTGGCGGCCTGGGGGGCGGCTGCGTGATCGTGAGCCGGCGGGGCCGCCCGATCGCACACTTAGATAGTTGAAAAGGATAGAGTTTTCGATGTCGTCCGATATGAGCACTGCCGGCGTTGCCAAATCCTATGACCGCCTCGCGCCCGTCTACGATCTCGTCTTCGGCCCCGTTTTCCGCGCGGGCCGCGCCGAATCGATCCGGGTCGCGGAGAAGGCGGCGGGACCGGGCGGCCGGATTCTCGAAATCGGCGTCGGCACCGGTATCTCCCTGCCTTTCTATTCCAAGGACACGCGCCTGGTCGGCGCCGACATTTCCGAGGACATGCTCGAGGTCGCGCGCAAGCGGGTGACCAAGCTGGGCCTGACCAACGTCGAATCGATCGAGGTCGGCGACGCCGAGAATCTGCGGTTCGAGGATGAAAGCTTCGACGTCGTGATGGCGCAATATGTCGTCAGCGCCGTGCCGAACCCGCACAAGGCGCTGGACGAATTCGCCCGCGTCACCAAGCCGGGCGGCGAGATCGTCATCGCCACGCGCCAAGGCGCCGAAAAGGGCCTGCGCAGGGGGATCGAGAAGACCCTGATGCCGATCACCACCAAGCTGGGCTGGCGCACGGATTTCCCGTTCGCGCTCTTTACCAGCTGGGCGGCGAAGAATCCGAACGTGCGGCTGATCGAGCGCAAGCCGCTGAAGCCGCTCGGCCATTTCGCTTTGCTCCGCTTCGAAAAGCTGGGCAAGCAGGCTGAAGCCGCTTAGACTCACCGACTGATTGCGACGAGGATAGATCCGCCATGGCCATGACGTTTCGTGAGGAGCTGGAGGAGCAGCGCTGGGACGACCATCGTTATTACCACCACAGCATGATCAACCAGAGCCTGCACTTCCTGTCGGCCTGCACCTTCCTGCTTTGCTACGCCCTGCTGCTCTGGGACCCCGCGGTCGCGAGCCTGCTCGCCTGGACCGTCGCGATGTGGAGCCGCCAGTCAGGCCACTTCTTCTTCGAGCCCAAGGGCTATGACAATGTCAACGAAGCGACTCACGCTCACAAGGAAGAGATCAAGGTCGGCTACAATCTTCTCCGCAAATGGGTGCTGATGGGCATCTGGGCGGGCCTGCCGATCGCGCTGCTGATCGACCCGACCTTCTTCGGCGGCTTCACGCCGGCCGCGACCTGGTGGGAATTCGCCCGGCACACCGGCTGGCTGTGGCTGTGGCTGGGCCTGGGCGGTCTGGTCTTCCGCGTCGTGCAGCTGATGCTCACGCGCAGCGTGCGGACCGGCCTGGTCTGGGGCACGAAGATCATCACCGATCCGGTCAATGACTTCAAAACCTACCGCAAGTCGTTCGGCCGCCTGCTGCGCGGCGAGAAATACGATCACGGGCTGGTTCCGGCCGAATAAGCGGTCACCAGCTGCGCGTGAAGCGATCGAGGGCGCTGCCGAAGGGCGGCGCCCTTTTCATTGAGATGAACTATGGTCGCGGCCGGACGTTGAAAGGTCCATGCAAACAGCCACCACCGTCTCAAACGTCAAAATGCTCAGCTACGGCCTGATCGGCTTCCTCGTCGGCTTCCCCATCCTGGCCCTGGTCTACACCTATTTCATCCAGGCCTGACCGGCGACCTCGCTGGCTTTAAAAGCCCACCCGCAGCGCCACCGAGGCGGAGCTGTCGTCGCCGCCTTGGCGGTCGATCGTCGTGCCCCCGGTCACCTGCAGCGCCAGATTGCCGGTGATCCTGAAATTCGCACCCGCGGCGATCCGGCCGTAAGTGTCGTCGGCATCGCCGCCGACATTCCACTGGTTGACGATCGTCGGCGCGGCGGTGAGCGCATAACGGATAGTGCGCGGATCGTCCTCCAGCTCCTGCTCGGCGCGAGCGATCAGGAAGGGCGAAACGCGCGCGCCGCCCAGGTCGATGTCGGCATTCATTTCGAGGCCCAGGCTGGCGATCATCCGGTCGTCTTCCTGCGCCTGCACGTTCAGGGTCAGCACCTGGTCGCCGGTCTCGGTGAAGGCCTCGAGCTCGGCCTTGGCGTAGCGGATGCCGGCGACCGGCCCGACGCGGAGCGTGCTGCCGAGGTTGAACAGATAGCCGATCTCGCCACCGGCGATGAAGGTGTCGGCCTGCGGATTGGCGGTGATGTCGTCGATCACGGCGGTGCGGCGGATGTCGAGATCGACCTGTCCGAGGCCTGCATAACCTTCGATGAAGGCATTGCCGTTCGACCAGCGGCCGTAGCCGCCGAACTGGAGGCCCTCGGTCTCGATGCTGCCGGTGCCGGTGCGGAATTCGGTGTCGCCGCGGACATATTGGACGGCCGCGCCAACCAGCAATTGCCCGGCCTGATATTCGACGCCCGCAGACAGGCCATGGCGCTCGACCGTGTGGCGCAACGTGGTGAGCGTGTCGTCGCCGTTGCGCTGGCCGAAATCGCCGCTGACGAACAGGCGCAGGCCGTCATCGCCGCCGCCCGAGGCGAGGTCGAGCCGGTCGACGAACAATTCGGACAGGCCATCGGCGGCGATCAGCACCGATTCGACCTGCGGCTCCAGTTGCAGCGGCGCTTCCAGCTGACGCTCGGCGTAGCGGCCAACGATGGCGAAGCCGGCCGAACTCAAGTGGACATTGTCCGCATAGAAAAGGAAATTGTCGGCCCGCCCTGCGGCGACGTCGGCCGCGGTGGCCGCCCCGGCGCTCTGCAAGCCGTAAGCGGCCGGATTGGCCTGCACCCGGTCGCCGATCCGGTTGAGGTCGAGATAGTTCACGATCACGCCCTGATTGGCGTAGCCCGCGAGCGTCGTCTGCATGCCCTGGTTGAAGGCGGTCGAGAAAGCCGTGCCCGCCGCAGCGCTCGGCTGACCCACCGCTTCCGGCAGGCGGCCGACATCGCCGGCCAGGAAAGTGATGTTGCGTGCCCCGGCCGCGACCAGCGCGTTGAGGCCGGTCGTCGCCTCGGTCACTTTTGGCGCTGCTGCTGCCGCCGCTCCAGCGACGGTGCCGCCGCCCAGCCGATAGGCGCGCGCGTCATTGCCGCCGATCGAAATGGCCAGCAAATCCTGCGCGCCGAACCGGCCGGTGGTGCGCGGGAAAGCGGCGGGGCCGCCACCGGCCAGGAACGACTGATATTCCAGCACGAAGCCGAGGTTCGGGATGCCGTTGATGTTGCCCGTGCCAGTGAACGCACCGCCGATGGCGAAATTGTCGTAGGGGCGGCCGAGGATCAGCGACAGCGTGTCGATGAAATTCGTGCCGTTGCTGAAGCGGCCATTGGGATAAGCGGCCGGGCGGGGAATGCCGGTCAGCTCGAAGAAATTGCCGTCGTCGGCGTAGGAATCGCCGAATGCGACGATGCGATCGACCCGCTGCGCCTGGGCGGGCGAGGCGAGGGCGGCGACCCCGGCAAAAGCGGCCGTGGTGGCGAGCAGGCGCGACGTAAACTTGGTCATGGCAAATCCCTCCCCTGGCACGGCCTCACGGGCGCGTGCTCTATTCACAACCTAGTAAGTAACGCACTGTGTGGCGGCAATAGGGCAGTTCAGCCGCGCAGACGCTTGCCGAGCGTTTCTTTCATGATGCCGCGCCGGATCGCCTTGTCGGTCAGGGCTTCCTCGCCATCCCACCAGCCGTCGCCCTGCATCTTGCGCGCAGCGGCGACGAAGCGGTCGGCGACTTCGGCGAATTCGGCGTCGCTATAGTTCAGGCTGAAGATGAAGCGGCCGGTGCCGACCCAGCTGAGCATCAGCCCCTCGGCGCGCAGATAATATTGCAGCATCCAATTGTAGCGCGACGGGCGGGTGTAGCTGACGGTCCAGATCGAGGAGAGGTTGGAGACGCGCGGGCTGAGGCCCTCCGCCTCCAGCCGCGCATTGAGCGCGGCGGCGCGGCCGTCCCAGCGTTCGTCGATGCCCTCGTAGAGCGTGGCGATCTCCGGCGTCTCCAGGCGCTTCAGAAACACGTTCATCGCGCCCATCACATAAGGGTGCGAATTGAACGTGCCGCGGGCGAGCAGGACATCGACCGGGCGATCCTCCTTGAAGCGGCGCATCAATTCTGCGCGGCCGGTGAGCACACCCACCGGCAGCCCACCGCCGAGCGATTTGCCGTAAGTGATCATATCGGGCTGTACGCCATAATATTCCCGCGCGCCGCCGGGGGCGAGTCGGAAGCCGACGAACACTTCGTCGAAGATCAGCACAATCCCCGCCTCGCGACAGGTGTCGGCGAGCCGCTGCAGCCAGGCGGCATAGGTTGCGCGATCGACCGTGTTCGCCTTGCGGCTGCTGTCGATCAAAGCGGTATCGCTCGGCGCGGCGCTGTTCGGGTGCAGCGCTTGCAATGGGTTCACCAGCACGCAGGCAATGTCGGTGCGGGTCCTGAGCACATGCAGTGTCTGCTCGGACATGTCGGCGAGCGTGTAGGTGCGCTTTTCCGAGACAGGATTGCCGACGCCCGGTTGCACGTCGCCCCACCAGCCATGATAGGCGCCGGCGAAGCGGACGAGGTGCGTCTTGCCGCTATGATAGCGGGCGAGGCGCACCGCCTGCATCACCGCCTCGGTCCCGGACATGTGGAAGCTGACCTCGTCGAGCCCGGAAATCGCCTTCAGCCGCTCGACATTGTCGGTGACGACCGGGTGGAACAGGCCGAGCACCGGGCCCAGTTCCGCGACCATCGCCGCCCCTTCGGCGATCGTCTCCTTGTAGAAATCATAGCCGAACAAATTGACGCCGTAGCTGCCGGTCAAATCGTAAAACTCATTGCCGTCCAGATCGGCGATCTTCACCCCGTGCGAACTCTGCACGAAAGTGCCGGAGGGAAGCTTTTCGCGGACAATCGCGCTGAACTGGAACGGCACGCGGTACTTCGCCGTGAATTGCAGGTCGGACAGGCCCTCGCGCGTCCGCTTGGTCTGCGCGATGGTCTTGGCGTAGCGGCTCAGAAACAGCTCGGACAGCCGCTCGAAGCCCGCCCGCCGCCGCGCCGCGACATCGGCCGACGCGTCGTCCGCGTCGAAGAAACTGGCATCGTCATAATCGTAGAAGGGGATCATCCCCGCGATCCTTTTGCCCATCTTGGCGTGGCCGACGATGCCGGGATGCTTGGCCTTGGACAGCTGCAGACGCCTGCGCGCCTTCGTCACGCCCAGTGCAAGAAGCAAAGCGGCGCCACCGGCCGCAGCGATATTTCGACGTTTCATTCTTGTGACCCGCTCTGTATGCCGTCCCGCCGGGCCGTGACCTGACCGTATTGGACAATGATTTAGGTATGCGCTCTGCCCTGCACAAACTCGTTGCTCAAGAGGACATCAATTTCCTCCTGACCAACCGGCTGCCACGCCGGCTCACCACCCGCTTCGTGGGCTGGTTCAGCAAGATCCAAAATCCGGTGGTGCGCAAGACCTCGATCGCCGCGTGGAAGCTCTTCTCCGATCTCGATCTGACGGAAGCCAAGGCGACTAAATTCAAGTCGATGCACGACGTCTTCATCCGCGAGCTGAAGCCCGGCGCGCGGCCGATCGAGCAGGATCCGATGATCATGGCCTCGCCGTCCGACGCGATCGTCGGCGCGCACGGACGGATCGACGGCGACAAGCTCTATCAGGTGAAGGGCTTTCCCTACACCTTGGGCGATCTGCTCGGCGAGGATGCGGACAGCGGCACTTTTCGCAACGGCACCTTCGTGACGCTGCGCTTGACGTCCAGCATGTATCATCGTTTCCATGCACCGCACGATCTGGTGGTGGACCGCGTCACCTACATTTCCGGCGACACCTGGAACGTCAATCCGGTGGCGCTGAAGCGGGTGGAAAAGCTCTTCTGCAAGAATGAGCGGGCGCTGGTCCATTGCCAGCTGCAGCCCTCCGGCCATGCGATCATGCTCGTGCCGGTCGCCGCGATCCTGGTCGCCAGTATCCGCTTCAACTTCGTCGACGTACTGCGCCATCTCCATCCGAAAGGGGCCAGGCACGAACAGAATCGACGGCGCGGCGCGCAGAAGGCGCGGGCACTGCGCACCAAGCGCCGCGGCGGCGGCGCGAAATTGGGCGTGGTGCACAACATCCCCTGCCGCGCCGAAGTGGCGAAGGGCGCGGAAATGGGCTGGTTCGAACATGGTTCGACCATCATCATGTTCGCGCCGGAGGGATTTGCGCTGGCCGACGGGATCGAGGAAGGCATGCAGATCAAGGCCGGCCAGGCGCTGATGCGGTTGCCGGCGGAAGCGGAGACCGGATCCGAATGAAAAGCCTGATTGCTGTCCTCGCCGCCTTCCTTTCCACCGCGGCATGGGCGCAACCCGCCCCGGCCGACACCCGCGCCCGCGCCGAGCGTGACCTGTTCGAACGGGTGGTCGAAATCCCCACCGTCGCCGGGCGGGGCGAAATGCCGCGGCTGACGACGCTCCTGGCGGAGGAATTCCGCAGCGTCGGTATCACCGACATCCAGATCAAGCCGCACGGCGACACCCAGTCGATGATCGTGCGCTGGCCGGCGGCGCGCCGCAGCTCAGGCCAAGCAACTCGCCTGCGCCCGATCCTGCTGATGGCGCATATGGACGTGGTCGAGGCGCGGCGGGCGGACTGGACGCACGACCCGTTCGAATTCCGCGAGGCGGACGGCTATTATTGGGGGCGGGGCGCCGCCGACAACAAGGCGGGCGTGGTCGCGATCGTCGCGGTGCTGAAGCGGCTGAAGGCGTCGGGCTTTCAGCCCAATCGCGACATCATCGTGCTGTTCACCGGCGACGAGGAAACGCAGCAGGACGGCGCGCGCCTCGCCGCGTCCGAATGGCGCAGTTTGATCGACGCGGAATATGCGCTGAATTCCGATGGCGGCGGCGGCTCGATCTACCGCGACGGCCGGGTGCGCGGCTTCGGTTTCCAGACCGCCGAAAAAGTCTATGCCGACTTCCGCTTCCTCGCGACCAATCGCGGCGGGCACAGCTCCGCGCCGCGCGCCGACAATGCCATTTACCAGCTCGCCGGGGCGCTGCGAAATCTGGAAGCCTATCGCTTCACGCCCTTGCTGAACGAAACCACCCGCGCCTCGTTCGAGGCCACCGCTTCATCGGACAGCGGCCTGTGGGGCGCGACCATCCGCGTCTGGCTCGACGATCCGCAGAATGTCGAGAAAGCCGACGCGGTCGAGGCGCTGTCGCCCGGCTCCACCCGCACCCGCTGCATCGCCACCCAGCTGGCGGCTGGCCATGCCCCGAATGCGTTGCCACAGCGGGCGGAGGCGACGGTGAATTGCCGCATCTTCCCCGGCGTCGATCCGGCCGCCGTGCTGGCCGAACTGGAAGCCATTGCGGGCCGCGAAGTGCGCGTCGAGGTGATCGATGCGGCCGTACCGTCGCCGGCCAGCCCCCTGCGCGCCGACATCATGGACGCCTTCCGCGCCGCCTTGTCGCGCAAATATCCAAACGCGCCTTTGGTCCCGGTGCAGCTCAATGGCGCCACCGATGGCGCTTATCTCCGCGCCGCCGGCATC
>JBBSLM010000066.1:0-8847 GCA_038255245.1 Sphingomonadales bacterium | reverse complement strand
TCAACGAGATAAAAGAGGAAGATGGCGGAGACGGAGGGATTCGAACCCTCGATACAGTTTCCCGTATGACGCTTTAGCAAAGCGTTGGTTTCAGCCACTCACCCACGTCTCCGGGTCGGCTTGGAGGCACGCCTATAGGCATGGCTTTGCCGCGGTTCAACTGCCTCACTGGCGGTCTTTCACCGCCCTTAGGACTCGCCTCACCGCGAAACGGACTCGGATCGCCGCTCATTCATCGACTTGAAAGCACGGACATGTTCCGCTCACTGACCGCAGGTTTTGTGTTCCAGTCCCCGGGGGTTTCTTACGTCATGAGACAGACGCTCGTCCGTTTCGCCGCCTTTGCCGCCCTCGCGCTTGCCGCGCCAACGGCCGCTTTCGCGCAGATTTCGAACGTCGATCCCGACACCGGCACCTCCTGGCAACCGGAGGACGCCCCCGCGCAGGACGAATGGCAGCCGGTCGAAACCCCGCAGCCCGAGCCGCAATATGACCCGCAGCCGGCACCGCAGACCGAATGGGCGCCGATCCAGGCCCCGGTAGAGGCGCAAACGCAAGTACAGGGCAGTGCGGTCCCGGGCTTCAGTGGCGAGATGACAACCACCGCGACCACCCAGGCTTCGGCGACGGTGCCGCGCGAGGACATCTTCTCAGCGGCCACGAGCGTGTTCGGTGACGGTGCCGAAGGGCTGGCCGGGATCATCGAGGATATCTTGAAGGATCAGGGTGAGCCGATTGCCTATATCGCCGGCGAGGAGGCCAGCGGCGCCTTCATCCTCGGCGCGCGCTGGGGCTCCGGCGTGATGCGCCACCGGCTCGACGGCGACCGCACAGTTTACTGGCGCGGGCCGTCGGTCGGCTTCGACGTCGGCGCGGACGCCAGCAAGGTGTTCATCCTGGTCTACAATCTGCGCGATTCGCAGCAGATCTTCCGCCGCTATGTCGGTGGCGAGGGGCGCGCCTATTTCGTCGGCGGCTTCACCGCGACCTATTTGCGGCGCGGCGACACGGTGCTGATCCCGATCCGCCTCGGCGTCGGTTTGCGGCTGGGCGTCAATGCGAATTACCTGCGCTTCAGCGAGCGCAACCGCTGGCTGCCCTTCTAGCCGTCGAAGCGCCAGGTGAGCGTTTCGCCTGACTTGAACGGGACGATGCGGGTGCCGGCGGCCGGGAGGCTGTCCGGGACTTGCGTTGGCTCGCGGCGCAGGGTGACGCGCTCCTCATTGAAAGGCAGGCCGTAGAAATTCGGGCCATGCTCGGACGCGAAGCCCTCCAAGCGGTCGAGCGCGCCGTCTTCGTCGAACACCTGGGCATAGGTTTCCAGCGCGTAAGGCGCGTTGAAGATGCCCGCGCAGCCGCAATCGGCTTCCTTCTTGTCGATCGCATGCGGCGCGCTGTCGGTGCCGAGGAAGAATTTCGGGGAGCCGGACGTGGCCGCCTTGCGCACCGCCAGCCGGTGCCGCTCGCGCTTGGCGACCGGCAGGCAGTAAGCGTGCGGCCGTAGTCCGCCGGCGAACAAGGCGTTGCGATTTATCACCAGATGCTGCGGCGTCACCGTCGCGGCGATCTGCGGACCCGAGCCCTCGACGAAGGCGACCGCTTCGGCCGTGGTGATATGTTCGAACACGATTTTCAGCGCGGGCAGGTCGCGTACCAGCGGGGCGAGGATGCGCTCGACGAACACCGCCTCGCGGTCGAACACATCCACCTCCGGGTCGGTGACCTCGCCATGGACCAGCAGCGGCATGCCGATCGCCTGCATCCGCTCCAGCACGGGCATGATGTTGGCGATGTCCGTGACGCCATGTGCGCTGTTGGTGGTGGCATTGGCGGGATAGAGCTTGGCCGCGGTGAACACGCCCTCGGCAGCCCCAAGCGCAATTTCGCCAGCGTCGGCATCGTCGGTGATATAGCAGGTCATGAGCGGCATGAAGCGCGCGCCTTCGGGCAGCGCAGCGAGAATTCGGTCGCGATAGGCCTGGGCCGCCGCGATCGTGGTCACCGGCGGCGCCAGATTCGGCATCACGATCGCCCGCGCGAATTGCCGCGCGGTATAGCCCGCCACCGCCGCCAGCATCGCGCCGTCGCGCAGATGAACATGCCAATCGTCGGGGCGGCGAATAGTGATGCTGGTTGGATCGGTCACGCCGCCTCCCTAATATTAGATCATGCCCGCCACCACCCTTACGAACCGCGCCCTCAGCCGTCTCTCCGGCGCGGAGGTCCGTTCCTTCCTGCAGGGCCTCGTCACCAACGATGTCGAGCGGCTCGCGCCGGATCGCCCGCTCTGGACCGCCTTGCTGACCGCGCAGGGCAAGGTCCTGTTCGACTTCATCCTCTGGGCCGATGGCGACGACGTGCTGGTCGATTGCGAAGCCGATCACGCCGAATCGCTGGCCAAGCGGCTGAAACTCTACCGCCTGCGGCGCGCCGTCACGATCGAGCCGGAGCCCGGGCTGGCCGTGCATTGGGCGATGGCTGGAGACGGCCCGGCCGACCCGCGCCTGCCCGACCTCGGCCGCCGCTGGCTCGGCCCCGCGAACGAGCCAGCGGCGGGCTGGCTCGAACATCGCCTCCGCCTCGGCGTTACCGAAGGGGCGGCGGAGTTGGGGCAGGACAAGACCCTCTGGCTCGAATGCAATGCGGCCGAGCTGAACGGGGTGAGCTTCGAGAAAGGCTGCTATGTCGGTCAGGAGAATACGGCGCGGATGAACTGGCGGCAGAAGGTGAATCGCCGTCTGGTCGTGGCCCCCGCGTCCGAAGCCGGGCCGCGCACCCGCATCCTCTATCCCGACCCTGGTCTCGCCGTGGAGCATCGTCGCGTCGACGATCTGGGCGATGCGTTGCTGCCGGACTGGCTGAGAGCCGCGCTTGCAGCGGCGCCCGGCGACGCGGCGCTGGCCGCACCTTCCGCGTGACGCGCCTTTTCTCTCCGGCCGCTTTCCGCCATAGCCTGCATATGACCCGCATCATTCCGATCCTCGCCGTGCTGGCCCTCGCCGGTTGCGCCCGTTCCGAAGAAGCCAGCCTGATCCCGCCCGACAGCAATACGGGCTACAATCAGGTGGGCAGCGTCGGCATTGTCGAGGATGATGATCGCGAGCCGGCGATCGGCCAGTGGCGCGCCTCGCTTCAGGAAAATGTCCAGGCGCTCGAGTTCGGCCCAATGGGCACCGAGCCTTTGGTCAGCCTGCTCTGCTCCGGCAACCGCGCCGTCTGGCTGCAGCGCCACGGCGGCGCCCCGGCCGGGCCGCTGCCGGAAATGGTGGTGGAGCGCGGCGACGTGAATGAGCGGCTGGCGGTCACCGTCACCGGCGGCGCGGTGCCGATGCTGCGCACGGAAGTCCAGCTCGCCAGCCCGCTCGCCCAGTCGATCGCGGCGCAGGGCGAAGTATTGGTGATCACGCTTGGCGACACCGCGCCTCTGATCCTGCCGGCCAGCCCCCTGATCGCCGATTATCTGCGCAGCTGCCAGACCGCGACGCCGATGACCACCACGACCGGCGACGGTGCCGCGACCGGCAACAGCGCCGCGCCTGCGCCTGCCGGCAACTCGGCTGCTCCCGCCCCGGCTCCCGCTGCCAACACCGCGCAGCCGAAGCAATGACCCGCGCCGGCGCTTTCCTTGTTGCCGCCGGTGCGCTGGCGCTCGTGGCCCCGCAAGCGGTCGCGGTGCAGCCCGCCGCCACTGCCACCGACTGGGCCAATGCCCCCCTAACGCCGGGCGCTTGGGTCTATCACCGCACCGCGAGCAACGCCCGCAGCCGCGCCACTTTCGGCCCGCGCGGCGCGCCCCTGTTTGAAGTGGCCTGCACCAATCAGGGTAATATCGCGCTGTTCCGCCACGGCGCCACCGCCGGTTCGATCACGGTGCGCACGAGCGCGACGATGCGGCAATTGACCGGCAACGCTCTGGCCGCCGGCCTGTCCGTGCCGGTCCCGGCGAATGACGCGATCCTGGACGCGATGGCCTTCAGCCGCGGCCGCTATGCGATCGAAGCGCCGCGGGTTGCGCCGCTGATCGTCCCCGCCTGGCCCGAACTGGCCCGCGTCGTCGAGGATTGCCGCCGCTCGTAACTATTGCGCGGTACGCCGCCACGGCCGCTCGGGCGCCGTAGCCGGTTGCGGCGCGAACGCTTCGTCCAGCAGGCGCGCCAGCCTGAAGCCGCCTCGGGCGATTTGCAGGCGGACAACCGGCACCAGTTCGGCAATCTGATTCTGGTTCAGCACCGGCGGTTCGCTCGGCACTTCGGCGCACGGATCGGACAGCATCGTGCCATAAGCGAAGCGGCGGCTGACGCCCCAGGCTTCCTCCGCCCATTCCGCCACCGTGCCGGTGCTGAGCGTGTCGCGATTGCCGCCATAATCGATCCGTATGCCGCGCGCTTCCGCCGTCGGCGACGAGATGGCGCGTTCGGCCAGATAGCCGTCCCAGAGCGAATGGAGGTTGGTGCGGATGCGGCTGTAAAAGGCTGCGAAGCCGTTGCCGCCGCGGTCGCCGCGGTCGCCGCTGTGCATCGGCTGGTGCATGTCGCCGACGAAATGGGTGAGGAAGGCCAAGGAGGCGAGCCGCTCGCGGGCGGGCAGGCCCCGGTCCTTCAGCAGCCGCAAATGCCGCTCGATCTGCGCCGACACGCAATTGCCGTCGCGGCAGGGCGTCTCCATGTCGAACGGCTGGCAGATGTTGACGTTCTGATAGTGCCAGGTCGCGGTGTAGCTGAAACGGTCGCGCATCGCCCGGATGCAGTCCGGCCAGACGCTGGCATCCTCGATCGTCGCGGCCGGGCAGGTCGGCGTGTCGAGCTGCGGCGCATTGCGGAGCAGACGCAGGATTTGCGCGCGCGTGCTGGGACGCACCTCCGTCATCGCGATGCGGGCGATGGTCTTGTGGCCATAATCCCACCAGGCGGCGGCCGGCGCGGGAAGCAAGGCGGCGAAGGCGATGAGGATGAGCCCCAAAATCCTCCCCTGCTTTTGCAGGGGAGGGGGACCATGCGCAGCATGGTGGAGGGGCCGCTCGCGCTCTTGCGCGGGCGGAAGGCTCAGAACCTCGCTGCGCTCGGCCCCTCCACCACGCGCTTCGCGCGCGGTCCCCCTCCCCTCGAAATCGAGGGGAGGAATGATCTCACTCATCGCCATAAATCGCCACACTCCTGCCGCTCGGGCTCGCCTGGCCGCGATACATGCCGGGCGTGTTGAAGCTGTACAGGCCTTCGCCCCACGGCGTGACGACGATCACGCCGCCGGTACCGCCAAGCTCGCCCAGTTCGGCGATGACACCGTCCACGACCTCGCGCGTGTCCTCCGCTGAAAGATCGAATTCGCTGGCGTGGACGAGGTAGGTCGGGTTGCCGTCGGAATCGTTGGGCACGCTGGCCTGCGCCTCGGCGATCGCTCGCTGGAAGCGAAAGCGCAGCTGCGCGCAAATTTCATGCGCGACCCCGAGCCGGATGAAATATTCCCCGGCCCCGGTCGCCGACACCGCGCAGGCGCGATTGTCGGCGTAGGTGCCGGCGCCGATGATCGGCGAATCGCCGATCCGGCCCCAGCGCTTGCCGGTGATCCCGCCGGTGGAGGTAGCCGCGGCGACATTGCCTTGCGCGTCGAGCGCGACGGCGCCGACTGTCCCGTATTTCATGTCGATGTCGAATTGCTCGGCACTCGGGCGGGACAGCAATTCGTCCAGCTGGCGGCGGCGCTCCGGCGTGCGGAACCATTCGTTCGGCACCTGCTCCAGCCCCTGCTCGCGGGAAAATTGGTCGGCGCCGAGGCCGCGCAGGAAGACATGGCGGCCATGCGCCATGACCCGCCGGGCCAGACTGACCGGGTGGCGTGTCGTCGTCGTGCCGGTGGTCGCCCCGGCGCGGCGGTCGCTGCCGTCCATGATCGCGGCGTCATGCTCGATCGTGCCTTCATGGGTGAAGACCGCACCGCGCCCGGCGTTGAAATTGGGGTCGTCTTCCAGCAGCTTCACCGCCGCCTCGACCGCGTCGAGGGCGCTGCCGCCGCGCTCCAGCACCGCCGAACCCGCCTGCAGCGCCTGGTCCAAAGCGGCGCGAATCGCTGCGTCCTGCTCGGGGCGGAGGCGATTGCGCTCGATCACCCCGGCGCCGCCGTGAATCACCAGCCGCCAGGCCGGGCGCTCGTCTGGTTGCGCACGCGCGGGATCGATCATCAGCAAAACTCCGGTCAGGACGAGCAGCAAGCGGGTGAGCATCGGCATATCTCCATCGCCGCCGGGTCATAGGGCCGGGACGCTGCGGACGAAAGCGGCAAGCCTGCCAAAAGTTGGCCGCCCACAATTCCGGGCAGGCCAATCCGGTTTCGCTTGCGTATCGAAATCTGATCATATAATGATGATATCATAATTAACCCGGGAGGAAGACATGGCCGAACGCGTTGCCCAAAGCGGCAATCTCAACACCAGCAACGAGACTCGCGCCGTGACGCGGAGCGGCTATTTGATGCTGCTCGTCGTGCTGATTGCGCTCGGCGCGGCCGGGTGGGGGATCAGCCTGGCCGCCGGCGGCATGAAGCTGGCCGGGATCCTAATCGCCGCCGGCAGCGGCCTGTTCGCGCTGGTCGTGTTGTGCGGTTTCTACATGCTGCAGCCCAATCAGGGCGCGGCGATCACTTTATTCGGCGATTATCGCGGCACCGACCGGCAGACCGGCCTGCGCTGGGTGCTCCCCTGGCTGACCCGTCAGAAGGTCTCCGTCCGCTCCAACAATTTCGTCTCGGAGCGGCTGAAGGTGAACGATCTGCGCGGCAACCCGATCGAAATCGCCGCCCAGATCGTCTGGCGCGTCACCGATACCGCCCAGGCTTTGTTCGACATCGACGATTATAAGGCGTTCGTGATCGTGCAGACCGAGGCTGCGGTGCGCTCGATTGGCTCGCGCTACGCCTATGACGATCTGGATCATCAGGAAGAAGTGACGCTGCGCGGCAGCCACGAGATCGTGAACGCGGCCCTGCGCGAGGAACTGATCGAGCGGTTGAAGGTGGCCGGCATCACCGTCGATGAATGCGGCCTCACCCACCTGGCTTATGCGCAGGAGATTGCCGGGGCGATGCTGCGGCGGCAGCAGGCGCATGCGGTGGTGGCGGCCCGGGCGATGCTGGTCGAAGGCGCGGTCGGCATGGTGCAGATGGCGCTCGCCAAGCTGTCGGAGAACAATGTCGTCGAACTGGACGACGAGCGCCGCGCCGCGATGGTGTCCAACCTGATGGTCGTGCTGTGCGGCGAGCGCGAGGCGCAGCCGGTGGTGAACGCCGGAACGCTCTATCAGTAGGCTGGCGCATGCCTGACCAGAAGAAGGCATTCGCGCTGCGGATCGAGCCGGCCTTGTGGGAGCAGCTGGAACGCTGCGCCGCGGCCGAATTCCGCAGCGTGAATGCCGAGATCGAAGTGCTGCTGCGCGAGGCGCTCTCGCGGCGGGGCGTGAAAGTGGCGCCGCCCGAGCAACGCAAGCGCGGCCGCCCGAAAAAGGGAGAGTGAGGAATGATGCCGTTTCACATGAGCAAAAGGAACAAGCTGGCGCTGATCATCGGCAGCGCCACCGCGATTTTCGGTGGCTTGCTGTTGTTGCTGACGCGCTGAGTAGAAGAAAGAACCACCCCCAGCCCCTCCAAGAAGGCTTGGAGGGGAGTCCCTCTCTGACTCCCCTCCAGCATTTGCTGGAGGGGCTGGGGGTGGCCCTTCCTTCTTAAGCCGCCGCCGCGACAGGCTCCGGACGCCGCCGCACCCGCGCCTTCAGCCCGATCAGCGGACGGATGCCGGGCACCAGATCGCCCAGCCGGTAGAACAGCCAGCAACCCGCCACCGTCCCGCAGAGCAGGATGACGAAGTCCGCACCGCTCGACAGCCCCAACGGCAGCAGTGCGAAGGCGATCACCACGATCAGGGTCTGGTGGATGATGTAGAAGGGGAAGACCGCCTCGCTCAGCCGAGCCCGCCAGGGATGATCGCGGTTCAGCAGAGTGTCGGCGAGGCGCAGCAGGGGCAAGAGCATCGCCCAGAGCATCGCGCCCATCGCGGCCCGGTCCAGCGCCGCCCAGATGTGCGGCATCGGCTCCGCCTCCGGATAAGCGGTTTCGATCGCGAACAGCCCGATATAGGCGCCTAGGGCGACGACCAGCGCCGGTGCCCAGCAGCGCGCGACGGCCGGCCAGAGGCCCTGGTGTCCGGCCAGCGCGAAGCCGAGCAGAAAGCAGGGCAGATACATCACGTCGCTCAGCCAATCGTCGAACAGACCATGCGATTCCCCGAGCGTGAAGGCGATACCGACGCGCACTGGCACGAAATAGAGCAAGGGTAGCCATAGCAGGCACCGCCCCTGCAGCAGCCACTCGATCGCCGCCGCGCCGCGCGCTTTCCAGGCGTCCGGCACGAAGGCGATTCCCGCGCAAAGTACCAATGTGTAGGCGAACAGATAGGCGACGAACCAAAGATGCTCCCAACCCGGCTGGGTCACGCCATCCACCGCCCTGAAGCCGAATTCGTCATTCGCCAGGAAATGCCAGAATCCGTGCGGATACTCATGGTTCAGCACCAGATTGATCCAGCTTTGCGGCGGGATGATCAGGATCATCGCCACGAGCAGTGGCAGCAGCAGCCGCGCCGAACGCTCGCGCAGAAAGCCGCCCAGCCCCGTGCGGGCGAGCAATGCCCGGCTCGCAAAGCCGGCGATCAGGAACAGGAGGGCCAGCCGCCACGGCGTCACGAACAGCATCGGCGCATTGAGCCAATCGATCGAATCGAGCTTCACCAGCCATTCGCCCGGCGAGAAGGCGCGGCCGATATGGTGAAGGATCAACAACATGAACGCACCGATGCGCAGCCAG
>JBBSLM010000065.1:0-8913 GCA_038255245.1 Sphingomonadales bacterium | reverse complement strand
GCGCCGATCGTGGGCGGCCTGACGCTGGCGCTGATGACCATGCCGGTGATCGTCATCGCCAGCCGCAATGCGATCAAGGCGGTGCCGCCCTCAATCCGCGACGCGGCGCTGGGCATTGGCGCCAGCCGCATCCAGGTCGTCTTCCACCACGTTTTGCCGCTCGCCTTGCCCGGCATCCTGACCGGCACCATTATCGGCATGGCGCGGGCGCTGGGCGAAACCGCGCCCTTGCTGATGATCGGCATGCGCGCCTTCGTCGCCTCGCCGCCGGAAGGCCTGACCGCTCCCGCCTCGGCCTTGCCGGTGCAGATTTTCCTGTGGTCGGACGAAGTCGAACGCGGCTTCGTCGAGAAGACTTCGGCGGCGATCATTGTGCTATTGGTCTTCCTGCTCGCGATGAACGCCGTCGCGATCTACCTTCGCAACAAGTTCGAGACACGCTGGTGATGACATGGACGACGTAATGACCGCCCCGGCCGCGGATCAGCCACCGGCGGCGGCGAACGCCACCCCGAAGATGACGGCGCGCGGCGTCAGCGTCTATTATGGGCAGACCAAGGCGATCGATGACGTCTCGATCGATGTCTTCCGCGAGGATGTGACCGCCTTCATCGGGCCATCCGGCTGCGGCAAGTCCACCTTCCTGCGCACTCTGAACCGGATGAACGACACCATCCCCTCGGCCCGGGTCGAGGGCCAGATCACGCTCGATGGCGAGGACATCTACGCCTCCGGCATGGACGTGGTGCAATTGCGCGCCCGGGTCGGCATGGTCTTCCAGAAGCCGAATCCCTTCCCCAAGTCGATCTACGAAAATGTCGCCTACGGCCCGCGCATCCACGGCCTGGCCGAAGGCAAGGCCGAGATGGACCAGATCGTCGAACGCTCATTGAAGCGCGCCGGCCTTTGGGAAGAAGTGAAGGACCGGCTGACCGAAAGCGGCACCGCCTTGTCGGGCGGCCAGCAGCAGCGGCTGTGCATCGCCCGCGCCATCGCGGTCGATCCGGAAGTGATCCTGATGGACGAGCCCTGTTCGGCGCTCGACCCGATCGCCACCGCGCGGATCGAGGAGCTGATCCACGATTTGCGCGGCCGCTATGCGATCGTCATCGTCACCCACAATATGCAGCAGGCCGCGCGGGTTTCGCAACGCACCGCTTTCTTCCACCTCGGCAGCATCGTCGAATATGGTGAAACGTCGGGCATCTTCACCAATCCGCACGAAACGCGCACCAAAGACTATATTACCGGCCGCTACGGCTGAGCCGGAAGAGGAATAGAGCATGGCCACCGGACACACGATCAAGGCATTCGACGACGAACTTGGGCAATTGCGCGCCAACATCTCGCAGATGGGTGGGCTCGCCGAAGCCGCGATCCGCGAGTCGATGCTAGCGCTGACCCAACGCAATCACGAGGCGGCGGCGCAAATCATCGTGCGCGATGCGCAGATCGACGCGCTGGAGGCCGAGGTCGAGCGGGCGGTCGTCAACATCATCGCGCTGCGCGCGCCGATGGCTGACGATTTGCGGGAGATCATCGCGGCGCTGAAGATTGCCGGCGCGGTCGAGCGGATTGGGGACTATGCCCGCAATATCGCCAAGCGGGTCCCCAGCTTCGCCAGCTCGCGGATCGAGCCCTTGTCGTTGCTCCCGGAAATGGGGCGGATTGCCGGCGAGATGGTCAAGAACGTGCTCGACGCCTTCGCCGCGCGCGACCCCGACAAGGCGATCGAGGTATGCGAGCGCGACCGGGCGGTCGACGATTTCTACAATTCGATTTTCCGCGCCTTGCTCACCTTCATGATGGAAAATCCCCACAACATCACGGCGGCCACGCATCTGCTGTTCATCGCCAAGAATTTGGAGCGGATCGGCGATCATGCGACCAACATCGCGGAGATGGTCTATTTCGCCGCGACGGGCGAGCGGATGGCCGAACGTCCGCGCGGCGCCGATTCCACCGCGGATACGATCGACGCATGAGCAAGGGCCGCATCCTGTTCGTGGAGGACGACGCTGCGCTCGTCGAATTGCTCTCCTACACTTTCCGGCGTGAGGGGTTCGACGTCGACGCCACCGCGGACGGCGAAGAGGCATTGACCCGGGCGCAGGAGCATACACCCGATCTGATCATTCTCGATTGGATGATCGAGGGCATTTCGGGCCTCGAGACCTGCCGCCGCCTGCGCCGTCTGCCGCAGGCGGCCAATGTGCCGATCATCATGCTGACCGCGCGCGGCGAGGAAGCCGACCGCATTCGCGGGCTCGAGACCGGCGCGGACGATTATGTCACCAAGCCTTTCAGCCCACGCGAGCTGGTCGCCCGCGTCGGCGCGGTGCTACGCCGCGTCCGCCCGGCCCTGGCCGGCGAACACATGGCTTATGGCGATTTGGAAATGGATCTGGTCGGCCACAAGGTCCGCCGTGACGGCGAAGCGGTGGCGCTCGGCCCGACGGAGTTTCGCCTGCTGAAGCATTTTCTGGAGCATCCAGGCCGCGTCTTCTCGCGCGAACGGCTGCTGGATTCGGTCTGGGGCCACGACACGGAAATCGAATTGCGCACCGTGGACGTGCATATCCGCCGGCTGCGCAAGGCGCTGAACGACGGCGGACGCAGCGACATCATCCGCACCGTCCGCTCCGCCGGCTACGCGCTGGATGTCGAGCGCGCTTGAGTCAGGAAACAATCCCGCCCTGTCGCGTTCATTGCGCAGCCGGTCCTTTTCGGCCGGTCCCACCTTTGGGAGGCTGACATCATGAAACTATTCTTCGCCGCCGCCACGGCCTTGCTGCTGGGCGCCCCCGCCGTCGCGCAGGACCAGCCGGGTCAGCAGCGTGACTCGCGCGGCATTCCGGTGACCAATGCCGAACCCAATGTCCCGGCCGGCGTGAACACGGTGCCGAACGTACCGCCGGGCAGCCAAGTCGAATTCGCGCCCGCGCCGTTTCAGACCCGCCCGGCGACCATGACCTATCCCCCGTGCGAGCGCGGCCAGACCGATCGCTGCACCCAAAATGAGCGCGGACGCCGCCCGCGCTAGACCGCGTCCCGCGCTCGACTCAACCGGCCTAAAGCCCGCCTGACGGCGTTCGCGCGCCATTCCCCGGTCTGCGGGGGATCGATACTGCTCCTGCTGCTTTGACCTCCAGCGTCCGCGGGCACCCCCCCCCCCGCTCGCGGGCGCGTCTCCCCCCCGTAAGCCCGTCATTGCGAGGGTAACGAAGCCTTCCAGCCTGAAAAGTCTGGATTGCTTCGTCGCTTTGCTGCTCGCAATGACGGGGCTCAACGGGAGGGGATTCAAGCGTGACAATCAGCTTTGAAGATCGCATCGCCATCGTCACCGGCGCGGGTGGCGGGCTCGGCCGCGCCTATGCGCTGGAGCTGGCGCAGCGCGGCGCGAAGATAATCGTCAACGATCTGGGCGGTGGCCGCGACGGCAGCGGCGCGAGCGACGCGGCGGCGCGGGTCGTCGCGGAGATCGAAGCGGCGGGCGGTACCGCCATCGCCAATGGCGCCAGCGTCACCGACGAGGCCCAGGTCGCCGCCATGGTCGCCCAGGCCCGCGAGCGTTTCGGCCGCATCGACATCTTGATCAACAATGCCGGCATCCTGCGCGACAAGAGCTTCGCCAAGATGGAGATGGCCGATTTCCGCGCCGTCGTGGACGTTCATCTGATCGGCTCGGCGATCTGCACCAAGGCGGTCTGGGATCTCATGCGCGAACAGGCCTATGGCCGCATCCTGATGACCAGCTCGTCGACCGGGCTTTACGGCAATTTCGGCCAGGCCAATTATGGCGCGGCCAAATTGGGGCTCGCCGGCCTCGCCAAGACGCTCAGCCTCGAAGGCGCGAAATACAATGTCCGCGTCAACAGCATCGCCCCCACCGCGGCGACGCGGATGACCGACGACATCTTCCCCGCCGAGATGCTCCCCCTGTTCCGCCCCGAGCTCGTCGCCCCGGTCGCTCTGTTCCTGGTCAGCGAGGATGCGCCCACCAATGCCATCCTCGGCGCGGGCGCGGGCGTGGTCCAGGCGGCCTATCTGACGCTGACCCAGGGCGTCGTCTTGCCGGAGGACGACCGCAGCCCGGAGGCCGTCGCCGCCGCCTGGGACCGCATCACCGACCGCACGGGCGAGATCGTTCCCGGCTCCGGCGCCGAGCAGGCGACGACGATCCTCGCCCGGCTGCAGGGCCGCTAGCCTCCACATTGACCCCCGCCCCGCTTCGTGATGGAATGGCCCCCGAGTCCAACAATGCATCGCAGGGGGGCGATCATGTACAGTCAAGGCGAGATCGAGGAAGCCGTAGCCGCGGGGGCGCTTGACGCGGGACAGGCGGCAAGTCTGCGCGCCTATGTCGCGGCCAGGAACAATACGCCGACAGCGGACGAAGAATATCTTCGCGTATGGCGCGGCTATAATGACGGTTTCGTCCTTTATGCCGTGCTCATCTCTTTGGTCGTCGCAGGCTGGCTCGGAACCCTGATCCCGCTTGGTGGGCGCGGACCGGGCGTCGGCCCCATTCCAAACATGCCGTTCATGGCGCCGATTTTGGTCGCGGCGGCATCCTGGGGGCTGGCGGAACTCTTCACGCTCCGCCGCCGCGCCGCCATGGCCTCGATCCTGCTCTCCTTCACCCTGGGCCTCAGCGTCACCGCCGCGCTGGCTTTCATCTTGCTGCCGCTCGCCGGCGACCCGGTCGGCGGCTCGATCCTGTTCGCGCTGAGCGCGGCGGCGGGGGCGGGCGCGAGCTGGGCTTTCTGGCTGCGCTTCCGCGTCACTTCCACGCCGATGGTCGCCGTAGGGCTGGGTGTCCTGGCGATTTGCGGCGTGCTGGCCGGTCTGCTGGCGAGCACTCAGTCGGGCCTTACCGTGGTCAACATCGTCGTCCTGCTCTGCGGCCTGGGCGTGTTTGCTTACGCCATGCATCTGGACGGCAGCGATCCCTGGCGGATCAGCGACCGCAACGAGATCGGCCTGTGGATGCACCTCCTGGCCTCTCTCCTGATCATTTATCCGATCACCTATCTGCTCGGCCTCAGCGGCGGTATCGCCAGCATCGGCGGGGCGATCGCCATGATCGTCCTGTTCCTGCTGATGTCGCTGGTCGGCCTGGCCGTGAACCGGAAAGTCTATGTGCTGGCCGGCATGTCCTTTTTGCTGATCGCGCTGAACCGGCTGATCAACGGCCAGCCCAGAGGCTATTCCGACCCCTATGATCAATATGGCGACGGCTTCGGCGGCGCTTATGGCGGCAGCCCCTACGGCCCTCCGCCGAGCTACGGGGGCGGCGGAATGCGCAACACCATGACGCCCGACCTCATCAACGGCACCTTCGTGACCGTGATGATCATCGCCATGCTCCTGCTCGCGCTGGCGATCTGGTGGGCGCCGCTGCGGCGGATCGTGAGCGGGATCCTGCCCGAAAGCATCCGCGCCCGCGCGCCGATCGTGGAGGCCGCGCCACAGGCATACGCGCCGCCACCCCCGCCGATGGCCCCGCCGCCACCGCAGCCGCCAGTGGCGTAAGCACCCTAACTCCCCTCCAGCTCTTGCTGGAGGGGAGCCAGCATTCTACCCGTTCACTGCCTTCATCAACCGCCGCTCGACCGGCGCGAGCACCGGCCCCAGTTCGGGCCCGCGCCGCAGCACCCGGCCATCCTCGCCGATCAGCGCCCACATGCCCTGCTTGTGGCGCAGCGCGGGCCGCTTTTCGATCCGCATCTCGGGATTTTCGGCGGCGCGGCGGAAGGCGTGGAACACCGCCGCGTCGCGCCCGAACTGGATCGCATAATCCTTCCACAGCCCCGCCGCGACCATCCGCCCATACAGGTCGATGATGCGCGACAGCTCGGCGCGTTCGAACCCCACCTGCAATGCCGCACCCGGAAAAGGGTGGACGGTACCCATCAGCCCCGGGTCCGCCTCTTCTTGTCGATGGAAACGCTGCCGTCGGCACCGTCCTCCCGGTCCCGCTCCGCCAACAGCTCGGCCAGCGCCAGCCGCAGTCGCTCGACCTCGGCCTGCAACGCTTCGAGCTTTTGCACCGCCGGATCGCACACGTCCGAACAGGGGGTGCCATAAGGCACGAACGCCTTGGCATAATGTTCGGCCTCGACCAAAGTCGGCCGGGCCGGAATGCCGGTCATCGTCGCGCCGTCCACGACCTCCTTGGTGACCACCGCATTGGCGCCGATCCGCGCCCGCGCGCCGACCCTGATCGGCCCCAGCACCTGCGCACCCGAACCGATGATCACCCCGTCGGCGATGGTCGGATGGCGCTTGCCGGCAACGCCGTTGGTCGGGTTCGTCCCGCCCAGCGTGACGTTCTGATAGATGGTGACGTCGTCGCCAATCTCGGCCGTTTCGCCGATCACCGTGAAGCCGTGATCGATGAACAGATTGCGGCCGATCTTCGCACCGGGATGGATGTCGATCGCGGTGAAGAAGCGCGACCAGTGATTGACCAGCCGGGCGAGGAAATAGAGTTTCCCGTCGTACAGCCAATGCGCGATGCGGTGATAGCCGAGCGCCCACACCCCCGGATAAAGCAGGATCTCCCAGCGGCTCCGCGGCGCCGGATCGCGCGCCTTGATCGAATCGAGATAGGCGCTGAAGCCCGAAAGCATAAAAAATCCCAAATGGGCGCCGGGAGCCCAAGATAGTTGCCTTGTGGAGCGTTGAAAAGGGGCGGCTATTCCTTCGGCGCCGCGGCATCCTCCGCCGCACCCGGCCGCGGCACTCGCAGATGCTCCGGCAATTCCTTGGTCAGGTCGATCCGCTGCACCTCCGCGATCCGCCCGTCCGCCACCCGCCCCTCGACCAGCTCCGTCGCGGTCAGCGCGAACACCCGCCCGCGCGTGAACAGGGGCCGCGAATTGCCGTACCAGTCTATGCAGGAGACCTGGCAGGAATAGATTGCGGGATCGTCCGGCACATCGTCGTCCGCGTACCAGCGCCGTCGATCATTGCCGCGCGCATGCGTCGCCAGCGCGCCGAGTGATTGCAGCCGTCCGGCGGTATCGACGGACAGGAAGCTCAGGTCGGAGGCGGCACTGCGCCAGGCGTAGCGATCCGTGCCGCCGATCCGCTGCACGGTGGGCAGCCCCATCAGGCCAGACCCATCCGCGCCGATCAGACTGTTGAAGGCATGGCTGCGCCCTTCCGTTTCGGCGCGCCCTTCCAGCCGCACGGTATCACTCAGCCGCGGCGTCGCGCCGCTCAAGTCGATCACAGACACGTCCAGCCCGCGGCCGTCGGCATAGCCGGTGAGCGCCGCATTGTCGCCGATCCGCTCGACCCGCCAGACCCGGTGCGGCAGCGCGATCCGGCGCGCGTCCTGCGGGCGGTCGAGCGGCACGACAACGGCGTCGCCACCTCCGACCAGGCCGTCATCATCCTCGGGCGGAGCGTTCGAAGGAGAATTCACCCGCGCGGCCGCCAAAGACGAGGTGCCGGTCGGTAAAGCGCTGGGCGATGTTGGTCGCGCCGATATCCGGCATCGGCGTGAAGGCGCTGTCCGGCACAGGACGCAGGCGCGTTCCAAACGCGCCGTCGGGGATCGCGACATAGCTCAGCGGCACGGACTTGGTCGGTTGGCAGCGCGGCGTGAGCCAGCCGACCAAGGCGCGAAACTGTCCTCTCCCCGCATCCATCGCCAGTTGATCGAATGGCGCGCCGGCTGCGCCCGCCACCGCGACGCCACCGCCGCCGGAAAGGTTTACCCGATGTACGAGCGCCTGATCGACCTCCGAGCGGCGCGGCCGGGCTGCGACCGCACATTCCGGCGTGTCGTCTTCCCAAGCCAGGCGGTCATTGGCGTAGCTCCACAAGTAGGCGTTCTGGCCCGCCACATAGAATTGGCGAGAGCGCGACGCGACGAAGCCCTCGCTCGTGCAGGCCAGACCGCCACCCGGGCGGTACGAGCCCAACTGGCAGCGCGTGATCATGTGGATCGCGGGGTCGTGCAAGGTCGAGAGGGGGCGATAAACTTCGTCGGGGCGCAGCAATTGCGTTTCTTCCGCTCCGGTTTCGCCCGTGCGCGTAAGGGTCGGCCAGCGGAACGGCGCCGGCGGACCGTCTTCATAACGATTCTCGTCAACCGGAACGGGCGTGTACAGGATCAGCTGGTCGCCGATGAGCCGCGAAGCATAATTATTGCGGTCGTAATAATCCTCGGACTGAATCCGGAATACATCCTCGCGGATCAGCCGCCCGCCCTCACCCAACCGGAAGATCGCGAGTTCGCTGGCGTCTGCTTCGTAGATATAACCGGTGACGACGATGCGATCCCCGTCGACGATCAGTTCGTCATACCAGCCGTCCTCTTCGGGATCGCGATAGACGTCGGCGCGATCGGCGAGGCGCAATGCATTGCGCTGTGGTCCCGCCTCCGTGTCGATCACGAAGATCCGGCCGTCCTGAAGGACCAGAAGATATTGCCCGATCTGTTTAACAACATCGCCTTCATCGACGCCTTGCTCCTGATTGTTGGTTAGCGGCGGCGTGCGGATGCGGCTGCCGGTGACCGTTAGTGTCTCCTCTCCTCCCGTGAGCATTCGGTAGGCGCAGAGCTTTTCCGGCTCGGTGCAGGGGGGCGGAACTTCGGCCTGTAAATCCTGCTTCGGCTGGCTCTGGTTTAATATTGCAGGGATTGTGCGCAGTACGGGCGCGACTGACCATTCGTCCTCGGCGCGCACGGCTTTGCGGAGCGCCGCCTGATAAGCCGCGAAATCCGCATCGTTGCGAAATGGTCGCAGTTCGTTCGATGTCCACTGGCCCAAGACACGGTTTGCGTCGGCACGTTGGGCCGCGGCCTCAGGAGGTTCGGCCCGCTGCGCGACTGCCGCTACGGGGCACACAACCAGCAGCGACGCCACGCCCCATCGCCATGCCGCCATCATCTGT
>JBBSLM010000064.1:0-8971 GCA_038255245.1 Sphingomonadales bacterium | reverse complement strand
CGCCTGGTCGGCCGGGGTGCCGCGAGTCGCCGCGATCACCTTTACCGCGCCGTCCTCCATCGTGACGGTGAGGCCCAGGCCGCCATAATTGCCGTCCGTGGTGGACATCATGTTGCTGAAGCCGCGCGCGTCCAGATAGGAGCTGTGCGGATCGAGGCTGTTCAGCATGCCGTCGATCGCGCCGCGGATCAGGGTCTTGTCGTCCACCTGATCGACATATTCGGAGCGGATGCGGTTGAGTACGGAGACGAACTCGTCCAGCTCGCGATAGGTATCGACCTCGACCTGGGCGAGGGCCGCCGTCGTCGCCGGCAGGATGGCCACCGCGCCGACAAGCGCGAGCGAACGAATGAGATTGCTGTTCATGGTGGTCCGATATGCTGTGTTTCAGGCCCTTACTACAGCATTTCTAGGGAGCGGACCACAACGGGGGATGAACGTCTTTGTCCCGCTCGCGCGGGATCGGCTCCGGCCCTCACCCCCACCCGGCCACCCAACAGCGTATCCTGGAATGGGAGGCCGGGTGGGGGTGAGGGCCGGAGCCGCCTCTAGCGCGCCAAAAACGCCGTGATCGGAACCGGACGGCCCTGATAGCGCAATTCCACGGTAAGCCGCTCCTCGCCGCCACGGGCGCGGCCGATCCGTGCGCCCTGGCCGATCTGGTCGCCGACTCGCTGGGCGATCGCCTCGAGGCCGGTGACGACCGAGGTCCAGCCGCCGCCATGGTCGAGGATCAGCACCAGGCCATAAGTGCGGAACGGCCCGGCATAGGTCACGCGCCCGGCGGCCGGCGCGCGGACCGGCGTGTCGCTCTCCACCGCCAGCACGACGCCGCGCGCGTGGACGCCGGCATCGTTCAATTCACCGACGCCTTCGATCACGCGGCCGGTTGCGGGCATCAGGAACGCCGGCCCGGCGGGCGCGGCATCGCCACCGGTCACCGGGCGCTGGGTCGGGCCGGGCAAAGTGGCCAGATTGGCGGACAGGCGCGCGCGAAAGGCGCTGTCGTTGGTCAAGGTCTCGACCCGCCGCGCTTCCTCGCCGAGCGCCAGCGCCCGGTCGGATTCGCGCAGCGCCAGCTGGGAGAAGCCGGCCGAGCGAGCGCGCTGCTGCGTTTCCATCTGCGCCAGCGCCTCGCGCCGTCCGGCCAATTCGGTGCGGCTCGCGAGCAACGCCTCGCGCGCCACGCCCTGCTGGTCGCGCAGGGTCCTGGTGCGATCGAGATCGGCGCGGACGGCGGCGGTGCGCTCGCGGATGCGTGGCAAGGTGGCGGACAGGATGGCGCGGACGCGCACCGCATTTTCCAGGCTGCCGGGCTGGACGAGGGCGAGTGCGGGCGGGCGGCGGCTGAGCGATTGCAAGGCCGCGGTGATGCGGATCAGCGGCCCCTGCCGCTCCGCCAGCCGGGCGCGCTGCTCGCGCACCTGACTATCGATGATCGCGGCGCGGGTTTCGGCGGCGGTGATCTCGGCCTCCGCCGCCTGGATGCGCGCGGCAAGCGCCTCGGTCTCGGCGCGGGCGCGGTCGGCCTCGTTGGTGGCCTTGGCCGCCGCCGCTTCGAATTGCTGCGAGCGCGCCAGCGATTCGCGCGCTTCCTCCTGCGCCGCCCTCAGCCCGGCGGGGGTCGCGTCCTGCTCGGCCGCGAAGGCGAAGCCGCCCGCGCCGAGCGCCGCGAGAGCCGAAAGGAGGTGCCAGACCTTCATGGCGCTATCCTTCCCGATGATAGGGGTGGTTCGCAAGGATGCTCGTCGCGCGGTACAATTGTTCGGCGAGCATCGCGCGGGCGAGCAGATGCGGCCAGGTCGCGCGGCCGAAGGAGAGCAGCAGGTCCGCCTCGCCCCGCTGGCCATCGTCGAACCCGCCCGCGCCGCCGATCCGGAACTGGGCCTCGCGCATCCCCCGGTCGCGCCAGCCTTCGAGCTGGCGGGCCAGTTCGGACGAAGACAGCGCCTCGCCTTTCTCGTCGAGCAGGATCAGGGCGCCGCCGGCCGGCCGCTCCGGCATCCGCCCGCCGCTTTCCGGCAATTCGGTCATCTTCGTGGGCCAGGCGATCCGGCCGAGATAACGCTGCACGAGTTCAGCCTCGGACGATCGCCCGATCTTCCCCCGCGCGACGATGTGGAGAAGCATCCTATTCTTGATCCTCCCCGGCATTTGCCGGGGAGGGGGACCACCCGAAGGGTGGTGGAGGGGCCGCGCGAAGCGCGGAAATCTCGTTAAGCAGTACGGCGGCTGCGCCACCGCCCCTCCACCGTCCGCTCTGCGGACGGTCCCCCGCCCCTGCAAATGCAGGGGAGGATTGAGTCACGCCCCCGCCGCGGCGGGCTTGGCGTCGTCCTCGAACGCCCACATCCGCTCCAGATTGTAGAAGCTGCGCACTTCCGGGCGGAACAGGTGGACGATCACGTCGTCCGCGTCGATCAGCACCCAATCGGCCACGGGGAGCCCTTCCACGCGGACGTGGCGGCCAAGCTCCTGCTTGATCCGTTCGGACACTTTCTGCGCCATGGACGCGACCTGGCGGGTCGAGCGGCCGCTGGCGATCACCATATAATCGGCGATGTTGGATTTACCGGCGAGCGGGATCGAGACCAGCTCCACTGCCTGATCGTCGTCGAGCGACTGCAAGATAAGCTTGTGCAAGGCTTCTGCACTGCTGGCTCCGTTGTCGCCCGGAGCGGGCGGGGATTTGGGCAAAAAGTCTCCTTTCAAGTCACCGGCCGGTGCGTGACACCGTCACGCAAGCCGTTCGCGTATAACATATAATCGGCGGATTCGGACCAATCGGGATCGGCGGCGCGGATGGCGGTGGAGGAAGTCGGATCGGGCGGCAATGAAAGCAGCACGAGGGCCGGCAAGCTCCACTCTCTCCGTCCGTTCGCCTGGTCCGCGGTGAGGACGTGATCCCGCAGCCAGCCACAAGCGGGCGCCGCCCGGGCCTGCTCCTCATAACCCGGCCGGGTCGCGACGGCAATCGGCACGAGCGCGGCGATCGCCTGCCAATCCTTCCACAAATGGAATTGCGCCAGATTGTCCGCCCCCATCAGCCAGACGAACTGCCGGTCGGGAAAGCGGGCGATGAGCGCGCGGAGCGTATCGACGGTGTAGCGGGTGTCGAGCTCGCGCTCGATTCCGGTCACCTTGATTGGGGATCCCGCCGCCACCTTCGCCGCCGAGGCGAAACGAGCAGGGAAGGGCGCCATGCCGACGGCGGGCTTCAGCGGATTGCCCGGCGACACCAGCCACCAGAAATCCTCCAGCCCCAGCGCCTCGATCGCCGCCAGGCTGATCGCCCGGTGGCCGCCATGCGCGGGATTGAACGAGCCGCCGAGCAGGCCGGTGAGGGTCAAAGGCCCGCTCCCGCCCCCGAAAGGTTCCGAAGGTTCACACCCCCTGGGCGAAACATCCGCCCCCTGATCACGCCCCCTGCGGTGCCGCTGGGCCGATCCCGCCGCCACCGCGCGGCTTGCGGGTGCTGGGGATCGAGGCGCCGGACGCCGGGATCAGCGACGGCTTGCTCATCGGATCCTCGCGGCCGATATCCTCGCCCTTGATCGCCTTTTTGGATTCCTCGCCCGTGAGCGTCTCGAACTCGAGCAAAGCGCCGGCGAGCTTGTGCAGCTCGTCGAGATTGTCGGTCAGCACCTGACGCGCCTTCGCCTCGCCTTCCTCGACCAGGCGGCGGACCTCCTGATCGATCAGGCGCGCGGTCTCTTCGGACACCGTCTGGTTCTGCACGCTCTGGCCCAGATAACCCTGATGGGTGTCGCGGTAGCGCAGCCAGCCGAGCTTTTCGCTCATGCCATATTCCATCACCATCGAACGGGCCATGTCGGTTGCCTGCTCGATGTCGTTGGAGGCGCCGGTGTTCAAACTGTCCTCGCCATAGATGAGCTGTTCGGCGATGCGCCCGCCGAAGCACAAAGCGAGCCGCGCCTTCATCTGCTTCATGCTCATCGAGTAGCGGTCGCGCTCCGGCAAATTCCAGGTGACGCCCAGCGCGCGGCCGCGCGGGATGATCGTCACCTTGTGCAGCGGATCGCAGCCGTCGACGTGCAGCGAGACCAAAGCGTGGCCGGCCTCGTGATAGGCGGTGGCCTTGCGCTCATCCTCGGTCATCACCATCGATTTGCGCTCGGCGCCCATCATGACCTTGTCCTTGGCGAGCTCGAACTCCTTCATCGCGACCAGGCGCTTGCCCATCTTCGCGGCCAGCAAGGCGGCCTCGTTGACGAGATTGGCGAGATCGGCGCCGGAAAAACCCGGCGTGCCGCGCGCGATCGTGCGGCTGTCGACATCGGGCGCCAGCGGCACCTTCTTCATGTGCACGGCCAGGATCTTCTCGCGGCCTTCGATGTCCGGCCGTGGCACAACGACCTGGCGGTCGAAACGGCCCGGGCGGAGAAGAGCCGGGTCCAGCACGTCGGGGCGATTGGTCGCCGCGACGATGATGATGCCCTCATTGGCCTCGAACCCGTCCATCTCGACCAGCAGCTGGTTCAGCGTCTGCTCGCGCTCGTCATTCTGATTGCCGATGCCGTGGCCGCGCGACCGGCCGACCGCGTCGATCTCGTCGATGAACAGGATGCAGGGTGCGTTCTTCTTCGCCTGCTCGAACATGTCGCGCACACGGCTCGCGCCGACGCCGACGAACATTTCGACGAAGTCCGAACCCGAAATGGTGAAGAAAGGCACGCCCGCTTCACCGGCAATGGCGCGCGCCAGCAGGGTCTTGCCGGTGCCGGGCGCCCCGACCAGCAAGGCGCCCTTGGGGATTTTGCCGCCAAGCCTCGCGAATTTGGTCGGGTCCTTCAGGAACTCGACAATCTCCTGCAATTCCTCACGCGCCTCGTCGATGCCGGCGACGTCGTCGAAGGTCACGCGGCCGGATTTCTCGGTGAGCAATTTCGCCTTGGACCGGCCGAAGCCCATCGCGCCGGAGCCCGCATTCTTCTGCATCTGCCGCATCACGAAGAAAGCGACGCCGAGGATCAGCAGGAAGGGCAGCGATTGATAGAGCAAAAGCATCCAGATGCTGGTCTGTTGCTCGGCCTCGACCGCGAAGGTGACATTGTTGTCGCGCAGCGTCTTGGGCAGGCCGGGATCGATGCCGATCGCGGTCGCGGTCTGGAACTGGCTGTCGTTGGTGAGCCGCCCGCGGATCGAATCCTTGCCGATCACGACGCTCTTCACCGCCCCGCCCTCGACCTTGTTCAGGAATTCCGAATAGCTCATGCCCTCGCGCGCCGGGCTGCGGCCGCCGTCGATCATCTGCACGAACAGCACCAGACCCAGCAATATGCCCGCCCAGATCAGCATGCTCTTCAGCCAGGGGTTGTTGCGGGTGGGCTTGTTGTCGTCGCTCATGGAAAACCGGTTCCTGTGGGAATATGAAACGCAAGATAGGAATTTGGCGCCTTAGCGCAATGCGCCTGCGACGAGGGTGTAGCAGGCGGAGGTGAATGACGGCTTAGTGCGCGCTCTTGCGCCCGCCGCCGCTCCGGTCACAGACGGGGCGGGCGTGGTCAGGATTTGCGCGGCGGCGCCCGCTCGAACCGCCATGGCGGTCCCGGGTGCACGATCATGTCGGCCAGCATGCCACTCTTGCCGCTGTTGAGCCCGGCCAGCAGCCGCATCACCTTGGGGCCCGGCGGCGCCGCGACGCCGGCCAGGGACTGGATCACCTGTACCACAATCCGCCGCTGCAATTCCGGCGGAAGCGCCGCGGCGTCGACTTCGGCCGTCCCCGCGTCGTCATAGACGACCCTGACCTGCTGCGTGGCCCAGTCCAGCGCGGCGGCGCACTCGGCGAGGTGCGCGGCGGAGGCGGCGACACGCTCCGGCTCAAGCCACGGCGTTTCGGCCAGCAGGCGGCGCGCCTGGGTCCGGTCAAAGCGCTGATCGTCATTGCTGGGGTCTTCGGCAGCCTGGAAGGGAGTCGATGCGAGCAGACCGACAAGCTCCGCCTTGCGCCACCCGAGCAGGGGACGGAGCAAGGTCAGGGTGCCGCCCGGCAGATGCATGTCGTTCCGGGGGCGGACCCCGGCCAGTCCCGCGACGCCCGCCCCGCGCGCGAGCCGCATCAGCAAGGTTTCGGCCTGATCGTCGAGATGATGGGCGGTCGTCACCCACCTCTTGCCGCCCCGCGCCGCCCAGCTCTGCAAAGCGCGATAGCGGGCGGTCCGCGCCCTGGCCTGGATATTGGCGTGCGGCGGCGCGTCCCAGCCCGGGGCAAGCGTCTCATGCGGGACCCCGAGCGCCGCGCAGACGTCACCGACCCTGACGGCCTCCAGCGCGCTTTCGGGGCGCAGGCCGTGATCCACCGTGGCCGCGCGGACCCGGCCCCGAAAGGCGGCATGAGCGAGCAGCAGCAAGGCCAGACTGTCGGCGCCGCCCGACACGGCGACGTGCAGCGGCGCTCCCCAATCGCCGAGCGCCTGAAAATCGGCGCGGAAGCGTTCGATCGCCTCCGCCGGGATCATAGCGGTCAGCGGCAGCGCGCCGTCCGCCGGGCGGCGGGGAGCCGCTCGCGCAGAAAGGCGCGCATTTGCGGATAAGTGGTCTGCAATTCGGCATAGACCGGGCAGGCTTCGGCATGGCGGTTCAACGCCACCAGAGCCTCGCCAAGGAAGAACAGGCTGTCGGCGGCGCGCTCGCCGCGCGGATTGTCCTGATAATTGCGCAGGAACACCTGCGCCGCGGTCGCGGGCTTGTTGTCGTCCAGATAGGCGCGCCCGGCCAAATTGCGCGCCCAACTCGCCCAGGGGCTGCGCGGGTTGCGGTCGGCGACGTCGGTCAGCGCCGTCGCCGCCTCCGCAAAGCGGCGCTGCTCCCACAGGCGGTAGCCGCGATTATAGGCTTCCTGAATCGGGTCGAGCGGCTGCGATCCCGGCGGTGTGGCCGGCGGACTGGCGGTGCCGGCCGGCTCTTCCACCGGCTCGACGGCGGGCTGCTGCACCGGCGGCGGCGCGGCGGCGCGCTCCAGCCGCTCGATCCGCCCGGTCAGGTCGGTGCGCAGCTGCCGCACCTGTTCCTCCAGCTGGCCGAGCCGGTAGCCATTCTCCTCGACCTGGCCGGTGACGCGCGCGAGCTGCGCCTCCAGCGCCTCGATCCGCGAGGACAGGGTCGTGATCGCGTCGCCCGTCTCGCCGATCTGGCGCGTCGGGCCGGTCGTGCGCGGCTGCAATTCCGGCTCGACCGTGTTCGGCACGCCATCCGGGAAGACCCGCCGCTGCACCGCGCGCATGTCCTGCTCCAGCCGCCCGACGCGCCGGTCGATGGCCTGCGGCTGCTGCTGCGCCGCCGCCTCGCCGGCGATGCCCGCGCTCAAGAGGAGGAGAAGAAGGAAACCACGCATGAAAAAGTCCCGCTGACTTGTGCCCGAAGGGCCATGTTATTGGATGCACCCGCCTGTCGCCAGCCTTAAGCGTAGCAGCGTCCGGGGCCGATTGAACCTTCCGCGATCGGGGTGCAGCGGATCGATGAGTGCGTCCGGCGACCTGCGCCCGACACCTTGTCGATCGCCTCCCCGGAGCGCTGCTCAGGGGGCGGGCGGGGCAGCCGGGTTGCCGGTGGCGCCGCCGGACAGCGCGGGAAGCGTGGCGAGATCCTCTGCCTTCAGGCTCTGGTCGTTTACCCGGCCGCCCTGCGCGGCGAGTGCGCCGCGGTCCTGCTCGCCGATCATCACGCGCAGATTCTGCGGGTTGGCGGTGAAGATGACGGGGCGCACCGCGTCGCGCGGCACCTGGAAGCGCTCGCCCTGCCGCAACGTATTGTAGAATAATCGGCGGTTGCTGGCGCCGCGATCGGTAACGCTCATCCAGGTGTCGGCATTCGCCACCAAAGTCACCTGCTGGCCGGTCACATTCTGCGGCGCCGCTGGCGGCGCGGCCTCCGGCGCGGGTGCCGCGTCGGCCTGCTCGACCTTCTGCTCGGCCGGCGAATCCTGCGATTGCGAACGCCAGACCAGATAGGCGGCGACCAACGCGATCAGCAGCAGGGCCGCGATCCACACGATCGTGCGCGACGGGGCGCGGGCCGGATCGCTGGGTGCGTAGATTTCCGGGGAAACGGTCGACGGCCGCGCAACGCCGCCAATCTGATCGCGCAGCGTCCGCCCGATCGCGGCCCCGTCCAGGCCCACCGCATTGGCGTAATTGCGCGCAAAGCCCACCGTGTAGGTGACGGCCGGCAAATCCTCCCAGCGGCTGTCCTCGATGCTGCGCAAATGGCGGATCGGGATGCGCGTCTGGGCGGCGACGTCGTCGAGCGTCAGCCCCTTGGCCTCGCGCCCCAGACGCAGCTGGTCGCCGACACTGGCGTCGAACGCGGTTTCTTGACCCTGATCGGACATCTGGCTTTTGGAACTCCGGGGAGGAGAGTGTCCCCCTCCATAGCAGCCCCGCCTGTTCGATCAATGCGACGCGCGCGCCTCATTCACGACCGTCTGATTTACGACAGCGTCACGTCTTGCTCCGCCGCCCATTCGGCCAGCGCCGCGCGCATATGCTCCGGCGGCCGCGCGAGCATCTCCTCCATCAGCGCGGTGATGGCCGAACCGTCGAGCGAGCGGATCATCGCCTTCAGCGCGCCGACCGCGGCCGGAGTGATGGACAGCCGCCGCACGCCGATGCCGATCAGCGCCATCGCCTCCAGCGTCCGCCCGCCCATTTCGCCGCACACCGCGAGCGGCACTTCTGCTGCGTCGCAGGCGCGCACGATCCGCCGCAGGAAGCGCAGGATCGCCGGGCTCAGCCAGTCGTAGCGCTCGGCCAGCCGCGGGTTGGAGCGGTCGGCGGCGAACAGGAATTGGGTCAGATCGTTGGTGCCGATCGACAGGAAATCGATCTTGGGCAGCAATATGTCGAGCACTTCGGCCAGCGCCGGCACTTCCATCATCGCGCCGTAGCGGATGGTCGCGGGCACGCGCTTTTTGTGCTTCAGCAGCCATTCGCGCTGGCTCTCGACCAGG
>JBBSLM010000063.1:0-8991 GCA_038255245.1 Sphingomonadales bacterium | reverse complement strand
GCGAACATCGTCGCATTGTTCGGCCCGCGCAGCATCACGCGGTTGCCGGGCACGAGCCCTTCCTCCTCCGTCAGCAGCCGCGCGATGCGGTCCGAGAGCGAGCGCATCTGGCCATAGGTCCATTCGCCCATGTCGTTGACGACCGCGAGGGCGTCGGCCGGCTGGGTGTCGATCAACTCGACCGCGGCGTTCAGCCGTTCGGGATATTTGAGCTCCGGCCAGTCGAACAGGAAATCCGGCTGCGCGCTCTCCGGCGGGAGGCGGTCGCGGACGAACGTGTCGACATGCGCACTGGTCATAATTCCGGCACCACCGCCGTCGCTTCGATCTCGATCTTCGCGGCCGGCTCCACCAGGGCGGTCACCGCCACCAGGGCCATGGCCGGGAAATTCTTGCCCATATGCGCGCGCCACGCGTCGCCGATCTCCGGCAGGCTGGTGCGATACTCCCCGATGTCGGTGACGTAGCAGGTCATCCGCACGACATGCTGCGGCCCGGCGCCCGCCTGGGCGAGGATCGCGACGACATTGGCCAGTACCTGCGCGAACTGCCCGGCGAGCGTCTCGGAAGGGAAGCCTTCGCTCTCGTCCCAGCCGACCACGCCCCCGGTGAACACGAACCGCCCGCTCGCTGCTATGCCGTTGGCATAGCCTTTGGGCCGTGGCCAGCCAGGCGGGAGAAGGTCGCGGTGGACGGTCATGCCGCATGCTCCTTCAGATGGGCGCGCGCGATGACAATCTTTTGCACCTCGCTCGCGCCCTCGTAGATGCGCAGCGCGCGGATTTCGCGATAGAGCCGCTCCACGATACAGCCCTTGGTGACGCCCATGCCGCCGAACATCTGCACCGCCTTGTCGATCACCACCTGCGCGCGGTCGGTGGCGTGCAGCTTGGCCATCGCCGCCTCCCGGCTGTTCCGCCGCCCCTGCACGTCATGGACCCAGCCGGCGCGGTAGATCAGCAGGGCCGAGGTTTCGATGTCGACCAGCATTTCGGCCAGCTTGCTCTGCGTGATCGGATTGTCGGCGAGCGTGCCGTCGCCCAGCTTGCGACCGAGCGCCCGCGTCGTGGCTTCGTCCAGCGCCCGCCGTGCGAAGCCCAGGGCCGCCGCGCCGACGCTGGTGCGGAATATGTCCAGCGTCGCCATTGCCTGCTGGAAACCGCGACCACGCTCGCCGAGCAAGGCGCAGGCGGGGAGGCGGGCCCGGTCGAAGCGCAACGTGGCGAGCGGGTGCGGCGCGATCACCTCGATCCGCTCGCTGACGTCGAGCCCGGGCGTGTCGGCATCGACGATGAAGGCCGAGACACCCTTGGCCGCGGCCGCTTCGCCAGTGCGCGCGAAGGTCACGTAAAAATCGGCGATGCCGCCATTGGAGATGTAGGTCTTGGCGCCGTTCAGTTCGTAGCCGTCGCCGCTCTCGACCGCTTCCAGTTCCAGATTGGCGATGTCGGAGCCGGTCCCGGGCTCGGTCAGCGCAAAGGCGGCGATCTTCCGGCCCGATGCGACCGCGGGGAGATAATCCTGCTGTTGCGTGAGACTGCCGAACAGCGAGATCGTGCCGGACCCGAGGCCCTGCATCGCAAAGACATAGTCGGCGAGTCCCGAGTGGCGCGCCAGCGTCTCGCGTATCAGCGCGAGCGAGCGCACGTCGAGCGCTTCTGTCACCCCGCCAAACGCACGCGGCACGCAGTAACGCAACCACCCACCCTTGCCGAGCTTGGCGACCAGCGCCCGGCATTCCGCGTCCGTGTCCTCGCCCGGCGCGTTTCCCAACTCTGGCGCGCACCATTCATCCAGCTCCGCGCCAAGCCGGCGATGGCTTTCGTCGAAGAAGGGCCAGTCGAGGAAGGAGCGGTCAGTCACCCTGGAACTCCGGCTTGCGCTTGGCGGCGAAGGCTTCGAAGGCGCGGCGGAAATCCTGCGTCGCCATGCAGATCGCCTGGGCCTGCGCCTCCATCTCGATCGCCGTTTCCAGGCTGACGTTCCACTCGGTGTTGAGCTGCGTCTTGGTGATGCCGTGCGCGAAGGTCGGGCCGTCGGCGAGCGAGCGGGCCAGCGCCTGCGCTTCGGCCAACACTTGCTCGGCCGGCACCAGCCGGTTGTGGAAGCCCCAGGCGAGGCCTTCCTCGGCGCTCATGCTGCGTCCGGTGAACAGCAATTCGCTGGCCCGGCCCTGGCCGATAATGCGCGGCAGGATCGCGCACGCGCCCATGTCGCAACCGGCGAGGCCGACGCGGGTGAACAGGAAAGCGGTCTTTGCTTCCAACGTCGCAAGGCGCAGGTCCGAAGCCATCGCCATGATCGCGCCCGCGCCGACGCAGACGCCGTCAATCGCCGCGACGATCGGCTGCGGGCAACCGCGCATCGCCTTCACCAGGTCGCCGGTCATGCGGGTGAAATTGAGCAGCCCCGGCATGGCCATTTCCGTGAGTGGCCCGATAATCTCGTGCACGTCGCCGCCCGACGAGAAATTGCCGCCCGCGCCGGTGACGACCACCGCCTTCACCGCCGGCGTGTAGACCAGATCGCGGAAGGTATCGCGCAACTCGGCATAGGATTCGAAGGTCAGCGGGTTCTTGCGCTCGGGCCGATCGAGCGTGACGGTTGCCACGCCGGCGTCGAAATTCCAGCCAAAATGCTGCGCAGCAAAGTCTTCCGGATTCATGCGATCTCCACTGCCTCGCCGTTGCGCTCCGAGAGGATCAGGTCAAGGGCGACGGCCGCGACCTCGTCCGGCCGGATCAGCCGCCCGGAGGGATTGAGCCGGGCCAGTCCTTCTCGTGCTTCGTCTGCGCTCCGCCCGGTCGTCGCCTGGATATTGGCGACCGATCCGTCGGTCATGTCGCTGTCGACGAAGCCTGGGCAGACCGCGTTCACGCGCAACGTCGTCCGCCCATATTCCGCCGCTAGCGCGCGGGTCAGGCCCACGGCGCCATGCTTCGCGGCGATGTAGGGCGCCGCATAAGCAAAGCCATGCAATCCAGCCATCGATGCGATCGTGACAATCCGGCCGGCCGGATCGGCGAGCAGATCGGTTAGTGCCGCCTGGCAGCAATTGAAGACGCCATCGAGATTGACGGCCAGCATGTCGCGCCAGAGCTGTTCGGACACCTTGGCGAACGGCGCGCCTCGAGCCGCGCCGGCATTGTTGACGAGGATCGAGATCGGGCCGTTGACCTTGCGCGCTTCAGAGAAGGCGAGTTCAACGGAGGCCCTAGCAGTCACATCGGCCCGCATGACAAAAAGCCCGTTCGTGTCGAGCGAAGTCGAGACACCGCCGTCACCAACGCTTCTCGACTTCGCTCGAAGCGAACGGAGATGGGTGGCGGTCTCCTCGAGAGCTTCCAACCGCCGCCCGACCAAGGTCAGCCGCGCCCCCTCTGCCGCCAGCGCCCGCGCGATCGCCGCGCCGATCCCGGTGCCGCCGCCGGTCACCAATGCGTGGCGCCCCTTTAGCCTCATGTCTTCAGCATTTCCTGCTCGCGCGCCAGGTTGCGCGCCAATTGCGCCATCCCGGCGAGATAAGGCGGCGGCACCCATTGTTCGCGATAATCCTGCGCCGCTGCGGCGCGCAGCGTCCAGCTTGGATCGATCAGATGTGGGCGAGCGAGGGCGACCAGATCGGCGCGCCCCGACGCCAGAATCGAATTCACATGGTCGAACTCAAAAATGTTGCCGACCGCCATCGTCGTCAGCCGGCCTTCATTGCGGATCTGGTCCGAAAAGGGCGTCTGGAACATGCGGCCGTAAACTGGCTGGCAATCTGCCCAGGTCTGCCCCGCCGACACATCGATCAGATCGGCGCCGGCTTCCGAAAAAGCCTGTGCGATCAGCACCGCCTCGTCCGGCATTACGCCGAGATCGCCCATCCAGTCGTTGGCGGAAATGCGCACCGACATCGGCTTGTCCGCCGGCCACGCCGCCCGCATCGCCGCGAACACCGCCAGCGGGTAGCGCAGGCGGTTCTCAAGCGACCCGCCATACTCATCCGTCCGCTTGTTGGTCAGCGGCGTGATGAAGCTCGACAGCAAATAACCATGCGCCGCGTGCAGCTCGATCATGTCGAAGCCGCAGCCGATCGCGCGCCCGACGGCCGCGACGAACTCGTCCCGGACCTGGTCCATGTCGTCGCGCGTCATTGGCCGGGGGATTTGATTGTCCGGACTCCATGCCACGTCCGACGCCGCCATGATCGGCCAATTGGCGGCATCGAGCGGCACGTCATAGCCTTCCCAGCCGACCTTGGTAGACCCCTTTGGCCCGGAATGGCCGAGCTGGAGGCAGAAGCGGGCAGGGGTCGCGGCATGGACGAAATCGACGATCCGCTTCCACGCCGCTGCCTGCTCGTCCGTATAGAGCCCCGGACACCCGGGCGTGATCCGCCCCTCGGCCGACACGCAGGTCATCTCGGAATAGATCATCCCCGCGCCGCCATGCGCCCGCGCGCCATAGTGGACGAGATGAAAGTCCTGGGGTTCCCCATCCACCGCCGAGTAAGTCGCCATCGGCGAGACCACGATGCGGTTGGCGAGTGTCATTGCTCGCAACCGAAACGGCGCGAACATCGGCGGAGCCGGCTCGTTCACCGCGCGATCCTGTGCCTTGCTCTGAAACCAGCGCTCCACGCCCTCCAGCCACTCCGGGTCGCGCAACCGCAGATTTTCGTGGCTCACCCGCTGGCTCCGCGTCAGCAGCGAATAAGCGAACTGGATCGGCTCGAAATGCAAATAGCGGTCGAGCGTTTCGAACCATTCCGTCGAGTTGCGCGCGCTGTTCTGCAGCTTCAGCACCTCGATCTGTCGCTCCTCGCGATATTCCCTCAGCGCATCGTCGCGCGACAGGCCGGGCCGGTTCAGCACCTGCGCCAGCTTGATCGCATCCTCCAGCGCCAGCTTGGTGCCCGAGCCGATCGAGAAATGCGCGGTGTGCGCGGCGTCACCGAGCAGGATCAGATTGCGGTAATGCCAACGCTCACAGATGATCCGCGGGAAGCGCAGCCACGCCTCCGGTCCCTTCAGGTGGCCCGCATTGGACATCAGCGCATTGCCGTCGAGATATTTGGCGAACACCCGTTCGCACAGAGCGATCGCCTCGACCTGCTCCATCCGGTCGAGCCCGAGCGCGGCCCACGTGTCCGGCTCCATCTCGACGATGAAGGTCGAAAGATTGTCGTCAAAGCGATAGGCGTGCGCCCACACCCACCCCTCGGGCAGCTGCTCGAAGGCGAAGGTGAAAGCGTCGAAGACCTTGTGGGTGCCGAACCAGAAGAATTTGTTCTTCCGCACCTGCACATCAACGCCGAAATGCTCGGCCTGCGCAGTCCGGATCCGGCTGTTCGCGCCATCGGCGGCGATGACCAGATCATAGTCCGCCCAATCGTCCAGATCGGCGCTCGCCTCATGCTCGAAATGCAGGACGACGCCCAAATCCCGCGCCCGCGCTTGCAGGATGTTCAACAGCCGCTTGCGCCCGATGCCGATGAAGCCATGCCCCGATGAGCGGATCGTCTCCCCGTGGATATGGACGTCGATATCGTCCCAATGCGCGAACTCGTCGCGGACGGTGGCGCCGCTTACGGGATCGTTCGCCAGCAGATTCTCGACCGTCTGGTCGGAAAAGACCACGCCCCAGCCGAACGTGTCGTCCGGCCGGTTGCGCTCGAACAGGTGCACGTCGTGCGCTGGATCGCGCAGCTTCATCGAAATGGCGAAGTAAAGCCCGGCCGGTCCCCCGCCGAGGCACGCGATCCGCATGTGGGCCTCCTCACCCAGTCGCTAGAGAAGGCGCGCGCAGGCGGCAAGGATGACTCGCGCGGCGTTCGCGGCGATAGGGTCGGGTGATGAAGGCGCAACCCGATGCACCCGGCCCGTGGAGCGCGATCAGCGCCGCCGCACGGCTGGCGCTGATCCTGCTGCTCATCCCGTTCCTGCTGCCCTTTCACTTCGCCAGTCGCGGCAGCCCGCCGCCCTCGCCAGTCGCCCACATGGCCCTGCGCTGGGCGACGCGCCTGCTAAGGCTGCGCGTGTCGGTCGAAGGCGTGGCTCCAGCACCTGGTCCGGTCCTTTTCGTCGCCAACCACATTTCCTGGGCGGACATTCCGATCCTGGGCGGGCTGCTGCCGGCGTCATTCGTCGCCAAGTCCGAGGTCGCGGGCTGGCCGCTGATCGGCTGGCTGGCGCGGCGAGCCGGTACGGTGTTCGTCGAGCGCCGTCGCGGCGCGGCCGCAAGCCAGCGCGACGACCTGGCCGGGCGACTGGCCAGCGGCGGCGCTGTAATCCTCTTCGCGGAAGGGGTGAGCGCCGAGGGCGACATTGTCCTCCCGTTCAAACCCGCCTTGTTCGCGGCTGCCGTCGCGACCGCCACGCCGGTCCAGCCCGTCACCATCGTCTACGAACGGGTCGGCGGTCAGCCGGTCAGCGATGCCAACCGCGTTCGCATCGCCTGGGTCGGCGAAGCGACCTTGCTGCCGCACGTCTGGTGGGTGCTGAGACGGGGAGGGGCGGCAGCCCGGATCGTCATCCACCCGCCGCTGCAGCCCGCCGCATTCGCGAGTCGCGCCGAACTTTCGAGAAGCTGCCGCGACGTGGTCGCGTCGGCTTTGCCAAATGAAAAAGAGAAATGGCGCACCCAAGAGGATTCGAACCTCTGACCTCTGCCTTCGGAGGGCAGCGCTCTATCCAGCTGAGCTATGGGTGCGCGTTCGCCGGAGCGGAGGCGGCCTCTAGCAAGGAAGCAGGCGGGGGACCAGTCCCTAAGCGTCAGCGCCGCGCGGCGGGCTGCTGCGGGATCGCGATCGGCTGGAACTGGCCCAGCCCGCAATTGCCCGCCGCGTCGCCGTTGGCGTCGGCGAGGATGATCGTATCGGTGCTGCACAGGCGCGGCAGAGCGGTGCGATAAGTGATCCGCGCGCCCTGCAGCAGGCCGGGGCAGGCGAAGGGCAGGCGGTTTCTGAGCAGGCTGCCGTCGTCCATCGTGAAATCCACCGTCCGAGCGTCGCGCACCGCATGGCCGCGAATCCTTGCCTGATCGATGCAGCTGACCGGCGGACCCAGCGGCGAGGCCGCAGTGATCGCCCAGGCGTCGGCGCGGCCGATCCGCTGCCGGCCGTCGAGTTCATCGGTACAGGCGGCGGCGAGCGGGAGCAGCAGCAGGGCGGCGACGAGGCGCTTCACAGATTGACCTTTCGCATTGGGCCGGGCGCAGAATCGCCCGGCGGCGGCGTCTTGGGCTTATAGCGGCAAAGGTGGGCGACGACACAGCGCCAGCATTCCGGCTTGCGCGCTTTGCACACATAACGGCCATGCAGGATCAGCAGATGGTGCGCGATGTTCCGCCACGGCGGCGGCGTTTCCTTCTCCAGCCGCGCCTCGACCGCATTCACATCCTTGCCCGGCGCGAGGCCGGTGCGGTTGCCGATGCGGAAGACATGCGTGTCGACCGGAAAGGTTTCCGCCCCGAAGGCGACGTTCATCACCACGTTGGCGGTCTTGCGGCCGACGCCGGGCAGGGCCTGAAGGGCGTCGCGGTCGTTGGGGATCTCGCCGCCATGCTCGCGGACCACGGCCTCGGACAAAGCGATGACGTTCTTCGCCTTGGTGTTGAACAGCCCGATCGTCCTGATGTGTCGCTTCAGCCTTTCTTCGCCGAGCGCGACCATTTTCTCTGGCGTGTCGGCGATCTCGAACAGGTCGCGCGTCTCGATGTTCACCCCAGAATCCGTCGCCTGCGCCGACAGCACGACCGCGACCAGCAGGGTGTAGTCGTTGACCGACTCCAGCTCGGTCTTCGGCTCCGGCGTCCGCTCGGCGAGCAAATTGTAGAATTCGGCAATGTCGGCCTTCTTCATGTCAGCGCCGCGCCGAGCCCTTCGAGCCGGCGCTGATCGGCCCCGAACCGCGCGAACAGGCTCTGGCTATGCGCCAGTCGCTCCAGCGCGACCAGCGCCGGCATGGTGACGACGAACGGCCCCAGCGTCCACCTCTGCGCGGGCCGCTGCTCATTATCGCTCACAGCTCCAGCACGTCGTTCATCGTGTAGCGCCCCGGCGGTTTGCCGTGGAGCCAGAGCGCGGCCTGGATCGCCCCGCGCGCGAAAATCTCCCGGCTCTCGGCGCGGTGGCCGAGCTCGATCCGCTCGCCGTCACCCGCCAGCACGACAAAATGATCCCCCGCGACCGATCCGCCCCTGAGCGAGGCAAAGCCGATCGCTCCCGGTGCACGCGGCGCGCTGATCCCGTCCCGGCCGCGCTCGCTATTCCCCGCCAGCGCGATCCCGCGTCCCGCCGCCGCCGCTTCGCCAAGCAATAAGGCCGTTCCGGACGGCGCATCCACCTTGTGCCGGTGGTGCATCTCGGCAATCTCGATATCCCAATCCGGTCCCAGCCGGCCCGCCGCCTCGCGCACCAGATGCGCCAGCAAATTCACCCCCAACGACATATTCGCCGCCTGCAGCACGGGGATCTCCTTCGCGGCTTCCTCGATGGCGGCATGCTCAGCTGACGCGAGCCCGGTCGTGCCGACCACCACCGGCACGCCTTTGCCGCGCGCTGCTGCCAGCACGCCCGGCAGGGCATCGGGAGAGGAGAAATCGATCAGCACGTTCGCGCCGCCGGCCAGCGCCGACAGATCGCCCCCGCGCTCCGCCGTCGCGGTCACCCATGCATCGTCGCGGCCGGAAAGCTCCGCCGCGATTGCGCGTCCCATCCGGCCTGCCGCCCCGACGATGCCGATCCCGATCATCCGTGCGAACCTCCCGAAGCAACCCGCGTGGCAATTGCGCAAAGCGCAATCCGGCGCAACCGTCACGGGGACGGAACAGTCTCGCCAAGCGGGCGTTCAGCGGCCAGCATATTTGTAAAAAGGGGAGTATTGAAATGACTGAACGAGATCGTGAAACCGTGGTTGTGACCGATACCGGCGACCGCAGCGGCGGCGCCGGGCTGATCATCGCGATCGTGCTGGTCATCGCCCTGATCGTCGGCGGCTTCCTGCT
>JBBSLM010000062.1:0-9008 GCA_038255245.1 Sphingomonadales bacterium | reverse complement strand
GCGATTGTGGAAAAGATGCAACAACCCGAATGATTCCGGCGACAGCTGTGGCACCAAAGCTGGCATCAAGCGCTTTGAAAGACTAGATCGGCCTTTCACGGGAGAGTTGGGCTTGAGACGGGCTTTGTCATTCGGGATTGCAGGCGGCGCTTCGCTGCTCGCGCTCGCTATGGCGTTGCCGGGCGAAGGCGTGGCGCAGCGCGCTGGCGCGACTCGAGTCGCCATGGCCTCATCCGAACGAGCCGTCGGCAGCTTCACGCCAGCCGTACGCGATCCGCGCCTGGCGGCCGAATTGGCTCGCCGCCGCGCCGCGACTGATTTCCAGTTCACGCCAGCCAGCACGCAGGCCGAACGCAATCGCGCCGTGCGGGTCGCCGTCCGCGTCCGTCCGGGCGTGTCGGCGCCGGAAAGGGCGCGGCCGCTCATGCCGGGCGCCTCCGCTTCGATCGAATCGCCATCGGGCACCGCGATCACGCCGAGCACCTATAATCTCGGCGTCGCCGTCGGCTGGCGGCGCTTTGCCATCACCGGCGACGCCTCCACCATGACCGGCGGCCTTGGCGGCGGCAGCCGCGAGCGCTCGCGCGTCGGCGTCGATTATCGCCCGGGCTCGCGCGTCACAGCGCGGGTGCAGGTTGAAGCCGAGCAGGCGGAAGGCGTGCAGCGTATCGTCGGCGACGATCGCGCCGTCGCGCTCGACGTCGGCGGCTCCTATTCGATCGCGCGGGGCGTCGATGTCACCGGCGGCGTGCGCTATCGCGTCTCGCGCGACCGGATCGAACCCCTGGCTCGCGACGAGCGCCAGGACAGCCAGGCCGTCTACGTCGGCACGGCGATCCGCTTCTAGTGAGCGGGCCCGTCATGCCCCCGGCATGACGGCGAACGTCCGGGGGACGTTCGCACCTGCTCACAGCCAGGCGTCCACTGCCGCCCATCCGTAAGCGCCGTTGCGCAGTAATTCGGGCGCGTTTTCGCGCGTAACTCCACCCAGCGCGATCACCGGCAGCTTGGTCATCGCGGCAAGAGCGGCGAATCGATCGACGCCCAGCGCCTTTCCGCCCGGATGGGACCGGGTGGGGTGGGCCGGCGCCAGGAACAGCAGATCCGCGCCTTCAACCTCCGCGCGCCTGATCTCGGCGAGATCGTGGACCGACGCGCTGTGCAGGCCCGCGCCTTCTCCCCAGCCGTGCCACCCGTCGGCACCCCATTTCGCGGCTAGCGACGGAGGACCCGCCACAAACCGCACGCGATCGCCGCCCGCCCGCCCAATCGCGTCGAACAGCGCCCGCCGCTCGCGCGGCGGCAGGCTGTAATGGCGGAACAGGATGCCGGCCTCGTCCGGCAGCCGCGCGATTGCCGGGAGCAGGCGGTCCCCTTGCCGCTCGTCGGTCACCAGCCAGAGGCGGGGCAGTGATTGGCGAAGGCTCATCGTCGCGCTTATAGCCGCCGCGATGGACACCGCATCTGCCGAAGACCGAATCGCCGAGGTCCGCGACCGCATCGGCCGCGCCGCCCGGCTCGCGCGCCGCGACCCGAGCGAGATTATTCTGATCGCCGTCTCCAAGACGCAGGATGCCGACGCGATCCTGCCGCTGCTCGCCGCCGGCCAGCGCGATTTCGGAGAGAATCGCGTGCAGGAAGCCGCCGCCAAATGGCCCGCGCTCAAGGCGGAATATCCGGACGTCCGCCTCCACCTCGTCGGCCAGCTCCAGTCGAACAAGGCCGAACAGGCCGTCGCTCTGTTCGACGCGATCCATTCCGTCGATCGCCCCTCGCTGGTCGATGCGCTCGCAAAGGCGATTGCGGGGTCAGGCCGCGCGCCGGAATGCTTCATCCAGGTCAATCTGGCCGAGGAAACGCAGAAGGGCGGCTGCGCGGTGGCCGAGCTCCCCGCCTTGCTCGATCGCGCGCGCGATGCCGGCCTGCCGATCGCCGGCCTGATGTGCCTGCCGCCCGCGGATCTCGAACCCGCCCCATGGTTCGCCTTGCTCGCCGAGCTTGCGGAGCGTCATGACGTCGCCGGGCTCAGCATGGGCATGTCCGGCGATTACGAGACGGCTGTGACTCTCGGCGCGACTCATGTCAGGATCGGCACGGCGCTGTTCGGGGAAAGGGGATCGGGGGATGTCCAGGCATGAGATGAGCCGCACGCAACGGCTGTTCACGCGGCTGGTCGACGCACCGACCGCGGCGGCGATCGAGGCGCATTCACGGGCATGGCTCGTCCGCTGCCTGAATTGCAGCCACGCGCGTTCGATCTGGGAGGTTGGCGGCATTCGCTACAAAGCGACGGGCACTTCCCTGACGCGGCTTAATTGCCCCAGCTGCGGCAAGACCGGCGCGCACCGGCTGGAGAAAGCCGACAATTTCCCGGCCACGAATGTGGCGACCGGCTCGCTCTGGCGCGCGATCATACTGGTGACGCTCGGCACGATGCTGATCATCGGCGCGATCGTGCGGCTGATCCTGTGGGCGGTCGGCGTTTTCTGACGGACTAAAGCTGGTGGCCGCTGCGGTCGCGCTTGGCGTCGAGATAGGCCTGGTTGTGCGGGTTGGCGCCCGCCTGCAGCGGCACCCGCTCTGAAACCTTGATGCCGAGCTCTTCCAAAGCCGCCGCCTTGCGCGGATTGTTGGTCAGCAGGCGGACTTCATTCTGTCCCAGCGCCGCGAGCATCCGCGCCGCGACCGAGAAATCGCGCTCGTCGTCGTCGAAGCCGAGGCGGACATTGGCATCGACCGTGTCGAACCCCTGATCCTGCAAGGCATAAGCGCGCAGCTTGTTGATCAGGCCGATCCCCCGCCCCTCCTGGCGCAAATACACGAGCATGCCCCATCCGGACGCCACGATGCGGTCGAGCGCGTCGGCCAGTTGTGGCCCGCAATCGCATTTCAGCGATCCGAAGACGTCGCCGGTCAAACATTCGCTGTGAATGCGGACCAAAGGCGGCGACCCGTTCGGCGCCCCGACGATCAGGGCGACATGCTCGCCCGGATCTCCCTGCGCGCGGAAGGCGACGATCTCGCCCGCGACGTCATCCCGGATCGGCAGGCGCGCGCGCGATACGATCCGCACCGGGCCCAGCCCGAATGCGGCGATGTCCGCCGGGCTCAAGCGCACGGCCGGATCTGGTGCACGGCCGACAAAGGCGGCCGGCAACAATCCCGCCAGCCGCAGCAATCGCAACGTCGCCGCCGCCGCCTTCTCGTCCGCAATCGGCAAAGTCGCGAACGGGCCCTTCAGCGGCGTGGCGAGGTCGAACGCCGGATCGGCGATCGCGACCGCCTCCGCCAGGCCCACCCACGGCGGGCGCGCGATCAGCACCGGCGCGGTCGGCGTCCCGTCCTTCTGATTGGCGAGCTTCAACGTCGCGGCGCGATTGCCCGAAATCAGGATGTTGGCGGGATGCTCGCCATCCATCGCCGCCAGTCCCGCCTCGTCCGCCGTCTCGATCGCCAACAGGCCCAGCCCGTCAATCTGGACTGGCCAGCCGCGCCGCAGCGCGTCGATCGCACGGGCTACGTCGCGAGGATCCTGGCCAGAGAACGGGCGGCTCTCGCTCAAAGGCGGAATTCCGTGACCAGCGGCACGTGATCGGACGGCCGCGTCCAGTTGCGGCATGGCTCGTGGACCTGATGCGCCACCGCCTGCGCGGCCACGTCCCTGGTCGCCCACATATGGTCGAGCCGCCGGCCGCGGTCATTCTTCGTCCAGTCGGGCGAGCGGTAGCTCCACCATGTGTGCAGCCGCCCCGGCGCCGGGTGGAAATGCCGGCCCAGGTCGGTCCACTCCCGGCTGGCCTGCAAATTCGTCAGCGCCGCGACCTCGATCGGCGTGTGGCTGACCACGTTCAGCAATTGCTTGTGGTTCCACACGTCGCATTCCAGCGGCGCGACGTTGAAATCGCCGACCATGATCGTCGGGCAGGCGACCGTCTCGGACCAGCGTGTCATCCGCTCGATAAAGTCCAGTTTCTGGCCGAATTTTGGGTTAAGCGCACGATCCGGAATGTCGCCCCCTGCCGGGACGTAGACATTCTCAAGGCGAATGCCGTTCTCCAGCCGCACGCCGATATGCCGCGCCTCGCCATTGGCCTGCCAGTCGAACCGCAATTCCTCGCGCATCGGCACGCGGCTGAGCGTCGCCACGCCGTGATGCATGCGCTGCCCGGACAAAAGGATGTGCTTGTAACCAAGCTTGCGGAACATCTCCGCCGGGAACAGGCCATCCTCGACCTTCGTCTCCTGCAGGCACAGCACATCCGGCTGCTCGGTGCGCAGGAAACGCTCGACGATCTCGATGCGGGCGCGCACCGAATTGATATTCCAGGAGGCAATTTTCAGGCTGGCTGACATGGCTGGCGATGTAGCGAGCGAGCCCCGCGAAGTCGATGCGGCACCATGATAAAGGCCCCCGCTCCGGGGGCGTGGAGCGGGGGCCTACCAAGCGTTGTTTCGACGCGAGGTCGATCGCGGGAGCCGGCCGGGCAACAGGGGGGAAACCCGTTCGGCCCCTCGCAACCGATAGTGTATTACTATGCTAGGGTTCCTGTCGCGCCGATGAACGGTTCGTCAGGAATGAGGCGACGACGCCCGCCCGGCGTCAGCCGGAAAATCTAACGCCTCGGTCCTCGCGCCCGCGGGGGCAGGCGAAACAGCGAATCCGCGACGCTGACGTTGAACCGCTGTCCCGACAGGCGAACCTGCGTCTGGTTGTTCTGCGCATCGACCGTGTTCCAGCCCTGCAGGCTCAGCCCACCCGGCGCGCCCGCGACCTTGGCGAAGGCCAAGGTGATGCGTCCGAATTCGCGGCGGCGCGGATCGCGCGCTTCGATCATGACCGTGTTGGCATCGTCGCGGACGACGCGCGCGTAGCGGGACAGGTCCCGGTTGGGATCGAGCAGCACCGACAAGGGCGAATCGCCGATCGGCCAGCTCTGCCGCTGCGCCACCTCGTCATCGATGAAGGTCAGGCGGCTGCCGTCGGCGATGATCAGCATGCGCGAGCCGCGATATTCGAACCGGATCTTGCCCGGCCGCTTCAGCGAAAGCGTGCCCGTGGTGGTCCGGCCGCGGTGATCGGTCTGGCTGAAATTGGCGGTCATGCTCGTCACGGCGCGCAAATGCCCCTGAACGGCGGCAAGACCGCGCTGGCCCTGGGCGATGGCCGGCGCCGGCAGCGCCACGGCAACCAGGCCGAGCGGCGCGGCGGTAAGCGCAAGCGCGCGGAAAAACATCATGAAATGCTCCATTTCAATGCAAGGATTGCGGTCGCAGATACGCCGATAGCCTTGAATGCCCCCTGAACCCGCGGGTTCCCAATCACCCGAAGGTGAGTTGGCACAATCCGTCGCGTCGCAGCTCGAAATCGCATTGGCGCAGCACGTCCATGCCCAGGATCACGTCGAAGTCCCCGGCGAGTCCCCAGCCGAATCCATCAAGTTCGTCAAATATAAACGGGAGGCTGGTCGGCTGCGCATTGCTTTCGACCTCCGCGTTCATGAGCCAGCCGATGCGGAATAGAAAATAGTCGACGAAGCGTTCCTCGGTTGCCGATTTCAGTCGCTTCTTCGTGTGGCTTTGCAGACCAAGCTCTCTGACAACCCTCGGGCCGATACCGCTCACCGTCGCGCCAGTGTCCAGTAGCGCGCGAGCCTCGATGTTCGTGAGATCGCTCGGACTTCCCGGCTTGAAAACCAGCAGATCCAGGAGAATGCGGTTTCCGCTGCTCTTCCAGTTAAGTTCCGGCATAGGAGAAGAAACCGAGATCGAGCGCTTCGTCCGTTACCTCTTGAATCGAGAAGATGCCGTCAGGAAAGCGGCGAAGGCCGTCGCGATACGCGTCGCCAGGTCGATCATAGAAGCTCACGATCTCGCGCGATTTCAAAAGCGCGTAGCGGCCTGTTTGTCGGGGGATGAGATTGGAGAGATTGCGCTGCAGGAAGTCGTAATTTTCATCGACCTCGATCTTCAGTCTTCGCGTGTCGATCTGATGCTCCATCTCGTAATCCTAGCATGCATGGCCCGCTGCTACGATAACCGGTCCGGCATCCGAGTCAGACCGTGCATGAATCGAGTCGAACCGTGTTAGTCAGACCAACGGCCGCCCGTCGGTGTCGATCAGGACCTCGCGGCGGCCGACATGGTCGGGCACGCTGACGATGCCGTCCTTCTCCATCCGCTCGATCAGCCGGGCGGCATTGTTGTAGCCGACCCGCAGCTGGCGCTGGAGGTATGAGGTCGACGCCTTCTGCGCCTCCGCGACGGTCTGCACGGCCTTGCGGTAGAGCTGCGTCTCCGGATCGTCCTCGCCCGTCGGCTGGCCGTCGAACAGATAGCCACCATCCTCCGGCTCTTCGGTCACCGCCTGGATGTAATCGGGCGAGCCCTGCTCCTTCCAGAATTTGGCGACCGCCGCGACTTCGTCGTCCGCGACGAACGGCCCGTGCACGCGCGCGATCTGCCGCCCGCCCGGCATATAGAGCATGTCGCCCTTGCCCAGCAGTTGCTCGGCGCCCTGTTCGCCCAGGATGGTGCGCGAATCGATCTTGCTGGTGACCTGGAAGCTGATCCGGGTCGGCAGATTGGCCTTGATCACGCCGGTGATGACGTCGACCGAGGGGCGCTGGGTGGCCATGATCAAATGGATGCCGGCCGCGCGCGCTTTCTGCGCCAGCCGCTGGATCAGGAATTCGACTTCCTTGCCGGCGGTGATCATCAAATCGGCCAGCTCGTCGACCACGACCACGATCTGCGGCAGATTCTCGTAGTCGAATTCCTCCATCTCGAACTTCGGTTGGCCGGTCTCGGCATCGAAACCGGTCTGGAACCGGCGGCCGAGCGGCTGGCCCTTCGCCTTGGCTTCGCGCACCTTCTGGTTGAAGCTCGACAGCTGCCGCACGCCGACCGACGCCATCATGCGGTAGCGTTCCTCCATCTGCTCGACGGTCCATTTCAGTGCGCGGATCGCCTTGCCCGGCTCGGTCACCACCGGCGCGAGCAGATGCGGGATGCCTTCGTAGACGCTCAGTTCCAGATGCTTCGGATCGATCATGATCATCCGGCACTCGTCCGGGGTCAGCCGGTACAGCAAAGACAGGATCATGCAGTTCAGGCCGACCGACTTGCCCGATCCGGTCGTGCCCGCGACCAGCAAATGCGGCATCGGCGCCAGATCGGCGATCACCGGATCGCCGGCGATATTCTTGCCCAGCACCAGCGGCAGGCTGGCGCTGTTGTCATCGAAAGCCGGGCTGGCGAGCAATTCGGACAGCGACACCATCTCGCGCTTGGGATTGGGCAATTCGATGCCGATCACGCTGCGTCCCGGAATGGTGGCGACGCGGGCGGAAATGGCCGACATGTTGCGGGCGATGTCGTCGGCCAGCTGGATCACCCGGCTCGCCTTGATGCCCCGCGCCGGCTCCAGCTCGTACATCGTCACCACCGGTCCCGGCCGCACCTCGACAATCTCGCCCTTCACCGAAAAGTCGCCGAGCAGGCTTTCCAGCAGCCGGGCGTTGCGCTCCAGCGCCGCCTTGTCGAGCGTCGCATTGGCGGGCGGCGGCGCCGGTTTCAGCAGCTCGATGCCGGGTAATTTGTAGCGGTCGAGGTCGAGCCCGCCCTGCCGCTTTTCGTCGTTGCGCGATGCTGCAACCGGCTGCGCGCGATCGGCGATCACGGTCTTGCGGTGTTGCGCGGGTGTGATCAGCGGCAGCCGGCGCTTGGGTGGCGTGCCTGTTTCGGCCGCATCGTCGTCCGGAAGGTCGCGCCCGCGCCGCATCGGCTCGGCGTCCGATGCCATTGCCGGTTCGCGGCGCCGGAACAGCCACTGCCATTCGCCCGCGGTCAGGCCGAGGCCGAAGAAGCAGAGCAAGAGCCCGGCGAAAGCGGTGAGGATTGCCATCGCGACGCGGAACGGCTCCATCGTCGCGGCGTCGCCGATCGCGCCGAGGCCCAGTTCGATCAGGCGCGCGACGGCCAGCCCGATGCCGCCACCCCAGCCCGCCGGCAGGCCGTTGATGGCGCCGCCGATCATCAGGCTGGTGGCTGTGCCGAACAAGGCGATCCCGCCCAGGGTCAGCAACAGCGAGCGTGTCCACTGCCCCGCGCCCGCCCGGCGCAGCAGCCGCAGCCCGGTGAGAAACATCAAGGGCAGCAGCAGCACGGCAAGCGGGCCGACAAAGCTCAACAGGATATCGGCGGTCCAAGCCCCGGGGCTGCCCAGCCAGTTGGAAACCGTTCCCCCGCCGCGCGTGTTCAGCGACGGATCGCTGGGATTGTAACTGATCAAAGCGAGCAGGATCAGCACCGCCCCGAGCGCGAGCGCGAACCCCGCGATCATCACCGCGATGCGCAGCGCAGCCGTCTTCATCTTGTTCTCGACCAGCGCAAGCCGCGTCTCGCGGCTGGACTTTGAAGCCGCCGTCGCCATCTCCGTGCCCCGAATGTTCCCGCTCCATTCCCCTCATGCGCCTTGCGCGACTCCCCGGTCAAGCGCTTGGCGGCGAAGTGAGTCGCGGGTAGGGCGGCCGCATGGAGCGCGCGGATGTCCTGATTCTCGGCGGTGGCCTGGTCGGCCTCACTCTGGCGCTCGCGCTGGATCGCCATGGCGTCACCAGCATCGTCGTCGACGCCGCCGAACCTGCCACGCAAATTGCCCCGGCGTTCGACGGCCGCGCCACCGCGGTCTCCAGCGCCTCGTGGCGGATGCTGAAGGCGATCGGTGTCGCCGAACGGCTGGCCAATGTCGGCTGCCCGATCGAGGTGATTCGCGTCAGCGACGGCCTCGCCCCCGGCGCCCTCACCTTCGATCCCGCCCGCGCGGACGGCGGCGACGATGAGCCGCTCGGGATCATGGTGGAGAACCGCCTGCTCCGGCAGGCGCTGCAGCAGTCGGCGGCGGCGGCCCCGAACATCAATCTGCTCGCCCCCGCCGAAGCGCGCGAAGTGGTCCGCGATGCGAACAGCGTCCGCGCCGCCCTCGCCGACGGCCGCCTGGTGCAGGCCTC
>JBBSLM010000061.1:0-9156 GCA_038255245.1 Sphingomonadales bacterium | reverse complement strand
CGGCTTATGGCCGGTCGCCCCGCCGGCCGAGCGGGCGCTGATCCTCGCCTAAGTCGGCCTCGCTTCGCTCCTGCCGCCTTACGCTCGGGCGCCTCGCTAGAACCCGACCTTTGGTGCTACGTCGACGGTGCCGCGCTCCGACGCCGCGATTTCGTGATATTCGCAGGGCTGGAAGCCGAAGGCGCCGGCGAACAGCACCGCGGGGAAGCTCTCGCGCGCGCTGTTATAATCGGCGCTGACCGAGTTGAAGGCGCGGCGGGCGGCGGCGAGCTTGTCCTCGGTATCGGCCAGTTCGCCCTGCAATTGCTGGAAATTGGCGCTGGCCTTCAGCTCCGGATAGGCTTCGGCGAGCGCGAACAGGCGGCCCATGGCGCCGGACAGGGCCGCCTCCGCGCCGGGGCCGGCGCCGGGCGCCTCGGCCCGGTTGCGCGCTTCGATCACCGCGTCGAAGGTCGCGGATTCGTGCGCGGCATAGCCCTTCACGGTGGCGACGAGATTGGGGATCAGATCGTGCCGCTGGCGCAATTGCGCGGCGATGTCGGCGCTGCCCTGCCGGCAATTCTGCCGGAGGCCCACCAGGCGGTTGTAGATGATGATGACCATCAAAACGACGATCGCGAACAGCAGTAAAATGCCGATCAACAGCCATTCCATCGCGGCGACTCCCCCTGTTCGGCGATTGCGGTTAGCATCTGGCTATCATCGATGGGGGCGGGTGCAAAGATGATCCAACAACTCGATGCCGATGCCTTGCTGGCGGGCGATCTGGGGCAATGGCTGGCGACGCAGGGCGACGCGCGGGCGGAAGCGAAGCGCAAGGCGCGGTTCCGGATGGTGCTGAGCGTCGTGCTCGGGCTCGCGGCGGCGGCGGGGCTGTTCGCGCTGACCCGGCATATCGAAATGACGTTCGTGGTCGGGGCGGGAATTATCGGCCTCGGCGCGGGCTGGTCGCATGCGGCCAAGGCGCCGATCATGCGCGCGATCAAGGAAAAGATGAACAGCAAGATCGCGACGGCGCTGGAGCTGCAATTTTCCTGCGATTGCGTGCCGGGTGACGAATTCCACCGCGCCAAGACCTTCGATCTGCTGCCGAGCTACGACCGCAGCGCGTTCGAGGATCGCTGGTGGGGCCATATCGGCGAAATCCCGTTCGCGATCTACGAGGCGCATCTGCAGCAATGGCAGGGGTCGGGGAAGAACCGGCGGCTGGTCACCGTCTTTCGCGGCTCGATCATGACCATCGCCTTCCAGCGGCGTTTTCACGGCACCACCCTGGTCGAGCGGTCGGGGACGCGGATCACCTTTTTCGGCCTGCGCGATTCGATCTCGCCGGGCGGCGTGAAGCTGGACCGGGTGACGATGGTCGACCCGCGCTTCGCCGAGGATTTCTGGGTGTGGACGACCGATCCGGTCGAGGCGCATTATCTGGTCCACCCCGAATATGTGGAGCGGCTGATCGCGGTCGAACAGGCCTTTCAGGGGCAGAAAATCCGGGCTCTGTTTCAGGAAGGCGAACTGCTGATCGTGCTCGATTCGGGCAATATGTTCGAAAGCGGCTCGCTGGATGCGAGCCAGGATCGCGATCTGCTCGCCACCTGCATCGCCCAGTTCAGCAGCCTGGCCAGTCTCGTCATCCAGCTGAACGAGCGGCCAAGGGGCAATAGAACGGCGTGACGGTGCCCGCCGTTGCGGCTACCGCGCGGCAATGACTTCACCGCTCAACATCATCGTCACCGGCAGCAGCCGGGGGATCGGCGCGGCGATCGCGACTTCGCTGACCGGTCACAATGTCATCGGTCACTCGACGCGCGGCGGCGACGGCATGCTGGCGGCGGATTTCGGCGATCCGGAGCAGGTCACCGCCTTCTGGTGGCAGGCGATGGGCGCGCTGGATGGCCGGGTCGATGTGCTGATCAACAATGCCGGCGTGTTCGAAGCGACACCGATCGAGCAGGCTGACGAAGGCTGGCTGGCCGGGTGGGAGCGCACGATGCAGGTCAATCTGACCGCGTCGGCCGCCTTGTGCCGGCTCGCCGTGCTGCATTTCCGCGAGCGCGAAGGAGGCCGCATCGTCAATGTCGCCAGCCGCGCCGCCTATCGCGGGGATTCGCCCCAGCATTGGCATTATGCCGCGTCCAAGGCGGGGATGATCGGCATGACCAAGAGCATCTCGCGCGGCTATGCGGCCGAGAATATCCTCGCCTTCGCGGTCTGCCCGGGCTTCACCATGACCGGCATGGCGGAGGATTATCTCGCCAGCAGGGGCGGCGAGAAATTGCTGGCGGACATTCCGCTCGGGCGTGTGGCGGATGCGGCGGAAGTGGCGGAGACGGTGCGCTGGCTGGCCGTCGATGCCCCGCCAAGCGCGACCGGGGCGGTGATCGACGTGAATGGAGCCTCCTATGTTCGCTAGGGTGATGCCGCTGCTCGCGCTGGCCGCGGCCGCCGCCTGCGCCCCCGTGCCAAGCGAGATCCGCATTCCGGTCGATGCCGCCGTGACGGGCCGTGCGCTCGCCAGCGCTTGTGAGGGCCGCGACGGGTGGAGCGACGCCGCGCCGCCCGCCCGGATTTTCGGCAACGTCCACTATGTCGGCACGTGCGGGATCAGCGCGTTGCTGATCACGTCGGACGATGGCCATATTCTGATCGACGGCGCAACCGCGGAGGCCGCGCCGGGGATTGCGGCCAACATTCGCAGGCTGGGCTTCCGGCCGCAAGACGTGCGCACCATCCTGAACAGCCACGAGCATGTGGATCATGCCGGCGGCATTGCCGCGCTCAAGCGGCTGACGGGCGCGCAAGTGGCGGCCCGAGGCGAAGCGCGAGCGGGGCTGGAGAGTGGGCGGACCGATCCGGCGGATCCGCAATTCGGGACAATCGCGGATTTCGAAGGCGCGCGCGTCGATCGCATCATCGCCGATGGCGAGACTTTGCGGGTGGGCGGGCTGGTGCTGACCGCGCATGCGACGCAGGGCCATACTGGAGGCGGCACGAGCTGGACCTGGCGGAGCTGCGCCGGAGCGGACTGCCGCGATTTCGTTTATGCCGACAGTTTGAGCGCGGTCGGGCCGGACAGCTATCGCTTCGCCGATCATCCCGCGCGAATCGCGCCGTTTCGGGCGACGTTCGCGAAGGTGGGGGCCCTGCCCTGCGACGTGCTGATCACGCCGCATCCATCCGCGAGCAATCTGTTCGCGCGGATCGCGGGCGAGGCGCCGCTGCGCGATGCCAATGCCTGCCGCGCCTATGCCGAAGGCGCGCGGCGGCGGCTGGACGAGCGGCTGGCGCGCGAGCGCGGGCGATGAGCTGGACCATCGCTTTGCCCTGCACGAAGGCCGAGGCGGAAAAGCTGAGCGCCGAGATCGAGGCGTTCGCCACGCTGGACGCGCCGCCGGTGCTGGTGACGAGCGAGGAGGCCGACGGCGGCTGGCGGCTCGACGCCTATTTCGAGGCGCGGCCCAATGCGGGCGACATTCGCCTGCTCGTCGGCCTCGTGCCGAGCGCGGCCGGGGCGAAACCCAAGGCACAGCGCGTGCCCGAGCAGGATTGGGTGACGTTGAGCCAGGCGGGGCTGGAGCCAATCCAGGCCGGGCGGTTCTTCGTCCACACTCCGGCGCATCGCGATGCGGTGCCCGCCGGGGCGGTGGCGCTGGAGATCGACGCCGGGCGGGCGTTCGGGACCGGGCAACACGAGACGACAACCGGCTGCCTGGAGGCGCTCGACGCGCTGAAACGGCAGGGCTTCGTGGCGCGCAATCTGATCGACGTGGGGACGGGGACGGGCCTGCTCGCCTTCGCCGCGCTGAAATTGTGGCCGCAGGCGCGGGCGACCGCGTCGGACATCGATCCCGTCTCGATCGAAGTCACGCGGGAAAATGCGGCGATCAATGGCTTCGGCCTGGGTGGCGCGCCAGGCCGGATCGACCTGGCGGTCGCGGCGGGGCTAGACCATCCCAAGCTGCGCCAGCGTGGGCCCTATGATTTGATCATCGCCAACATTCTGGCAGCGCCGCTGATCGCGCTCGCCCCGAGCCTCGCACCCGCTTTGGTGCCCGGCGGTCGGCTGGTGCTGGCCGGTTTGCTCCGCAGCCAGGCCGCCGCGGTGTCCCGCGCTTATGCGCGCGAAGGATTGCGGCCGTTGTTCCAGGTGACGCGGGGCGACTGGCCGACTTTGGTGCTGCGCCGCCCGCGGGCGTGAGGTTCAGCGGTTCGCCGGGGCGCCAACATCGCGGCGGAGGAGCGTTGCTTCCGGACAGCCGTTCACACGCCGATCGACCGCCAGAAGCAGATGGGCCGGCGGCTGCTGGTCGAGCCGCGTGCCGCGATATTCGCGCTTCTCGCCCGCGACCTGCTGCGGAATCGGCAGGCAGCCATCACGATCGCGGAAGATGTTCTGGGCGGCGGGCTCGACCCGCGCCGGCGCGGCGGCTGGCGGTGCTTCGGGAGTCGCCGCCGGGAGCAAGAGGGTCGCAGCGAGGATGAGCAGCTTCATCGCGTATCTCCTTCACAACAGATCATAGCCAAAAGGCGCGTGCACGTCTCCACCGTTCCGCTCAGCCTGAGCTTGTCGAAGGCCGGCACTTCATTTCGCGCTGACCAAGAAAGGACGGTCCTTCGACAAGCTCAGGATGAGCGGGTTGGGGGCGAACGTCAGCCCGCTTCCGCGACGATCTTCAGCCAGGCGGCTTCGTCGATCACTTCGATGCCCAGTTCGGCGGCTTTCTTCAGCTTCGAGCCCGCGCCGGGGCCGGCGACGACGAGGTCGGTCTTGGCCGAGACCGAGCCGGCCGCCTTGGCGCCCAGGGCTTCGGCCTGGGTCTTGGCTTCGTCGCGCGAAATGGTTTCGAGGCTGCCGGTGAAGACGACGATCTTGCCGGTGACCGGGGATTGGAGGGTTCCGACGATATAGGCAGGAGGGGCCACCTCATCGAGGAGGTCTTTCCATACAGTGCGGTTATGGTGTTCGTGAAAAAAGTCGGCCAGCGCATGCCCAACTGCAGCGCCGACTTGATCGACGCCGATATGCTCAGCAATCGCTTTGTCCAAGCGTTTGCGAAACTTGTCAGCTTCCTCACCTATTGCCGGTTGCATCGTGTCACGCAGGGCAATCAGTTCGTCGGCGAGAGCTCGTATCGCGGAGAGTGTCGCATAGCGCTTCAGCAGATCGCGGGCGGTTACGATACCGATGTGGCGGATACCGAGGCCAAACAGAAGGCGCGAAGGATCTGGCCGAGTCGTGGTTTCGACGTCTCGTGCCTCCTGAAACCTTGGGTGATCCGTTGGTCGAGCGATCTTAGCCTCAATTGCAGCTAGCAGGCTGTCGACAGATTTCTCCTTCCAGCCCTCCTGCTGCAGAAGCCGGTCCCGATACTGGTGGAGACGAAAGATGTCGGCGGGCTCCTTGATCCAGCCGAGATCGAGGAATTCCTGGATGCTCTTCTCGCCCAGCCCCTCGATATCGAGCGCGCCGCGGCTGACGAAATGGCGCAGGCGTTCGAAGCGCTGGGCCGGGCAGATCAGGCCGCCGGTGCAGCGGATATCGACTCCGCCTTCCTCCGCGACCGCTTCCGAGCCGCATTGCGGGCAAAGGGCGGGATAGACGAACGGCGCGAGTTTGGCGTGCGCGGCGGGATCGGTGGTGATTTCGACGATCTGCGGGATGACGTCGCCGGCGCGCTGCAGCCGGACGCGGTCGCCGATGCGGGCATCGAGGCGGGCAATTTCATGCGCGTTGTGCAGGGTTGCGTTGCGCACCACGACGCCGCCGACGGTGACGGGCTCGAGCTTCGCGACCGGAGTCAGCTTGCCGGTGCGGCCGACCTGGATTTCGATATCGTTGAGGGTGGTTTCGGCGCGTTCTGCAGGGAATTTGTGGGCGATGGCCCAGCGCGGCGCCTTGCCGATCGCGCCGAGGCGACGCTGCCAGTCGAGCCGGTCCAGCTTGTAGACGACGCCGTCGATATCGAAGGGGAGATCGGCGCGGCGGCGCTCGATGTCCGCATAATGGGCGAGCATCGCGCCCAGATCGGTGAACGGCTCGAGGTCATCGGCCACCGGCAGGCCCCAGGATCGGATCGCCTGCATGACGCCATATTGGCTGTCGGCGGGGAGCGCGGAGGCCTCACCCCAGCCGTGGGCGAAGAAGCGCAGGGGCCGCGCGGCGGTGATCGCCGGGTCCTTCTGGCGCAGCGAGCCGGCGGCGCCGTTGCGGGGGTTGGCGAATTGCCGGGCCTTGTCCGGCTCCTCGGCCTCGTCGCGCATGCGCTGGTTGAGCGCGGCGAAGTCCGCCTTGGTCATGTAGATTTCGCCGCGGATTTCGAACACGTCCGGCGCGGCGCCGGTCAGGCGGGCGGGGATGTCGGCGATGGTGCGGACGTTGGCCGTCACCATTTCGCCGGTGGTGCCGTCGCCCCGGGTGGCGGCGAGCACCAGTTCGCCCTGCTCATAGCGCAGCGAACAGGACAGGCCGTCGATCTTCGGCTCGGCGGTGAGGGCGACCTCTTCGTCGTCGGCGAGCTTCAGGAAGCGGCGGATGCGGGCGGTGAAATCGTGGACGTCTTCGGCCGAAAAGGCATTGTCGAGGCTGAGCATCGGCAGCGCGTGCTGCACCTTCGTGAGGTGGCCGGCGGGGGCGGCGCCGACTTGGGCAGCGGGGCTGTCGGCGCGGACGAGGTGCGGGAATTCGGCTTCCAGCGTCGCGTTGCGGCGGACCAACGCGTCATAGTCAGCGTCCGAAATCTCGGGCGCGTCCTGCTGATGATAGAGCCGGTTGTGATGCGCGATCTCGCGGGCGAGGCGCTCGAGTTCGGCGGCGGCTTCGGCTTCGGTCATGCCGGCTGCGTTAGCGCCGCTCGACCTTGAGCGGCAATCCGCCTTCGGGGCGGAGGGTGACGCTGCCCACCGGACGCACCGCGCGATCGGACACGGGGGAGAAGCGCCACTCCGCCAGCCAGTGGGCGAGGACGGTCAGCGCCTCGGCCATCGAGAAGCGCATGCCGACGCAGATGCGCGGGCCGGCGCCAAACGGGATATATTGGAAGCGGTGATAGGCGGCGCGGCGCTCGGGCAGCCAGCGGTCGGGATCGAAGGCGTCGGGATCGTCCCACAAGAGCTTGTGCCGGTGCAGGAGCCAGGGCCAGATCGAGACGATGTCGCCGGGATCGGTCTGGTATTCGCCGAGCTGGTCGGTGGTGAGCGTCTGGCGGTCCATGCGCGGCACCGGCGGATAGAGCCGCATCGATTCCTCCAGCACGCGGCGCAGGATCGGGAGGTTGTCCACGGGGTCATCGGTGGACAGCGCCGCCCGCGCTTCCTGCGCGACCAACTCCTGCCAGTGCGGCTGTTCGGCGAGGAGGAAGAGCGTCCAGGTGATGGCGTTGGCGGTGGTCTCGTGGCCGGCGAGGTAGAAAGTCGCGGCATTGTCGACGGCCAGCGCGAGCGCCTCGGCGGAGTCGAACTGGGCGCGCAGAGCGCGGATCAGGATGCCGAGGAAATCGTCGCCGCCGCCATCCGGGAGCCGCCCGCGCACGACGTCGGCGAGGGTCTGGCGCAGATAGGCCTGGCCGCGCTGGCCCTGGCGGATGGCGCGACTGTAGGGGATGGGCGGCAGGCCGAGCATGGCGGTCAGCCGCGCCTCGCTCGCCGCCTTCAGCGCCGCCTCGATATGCGCCATCGCCGCCGGGGTGGTCAGGCGCGACTCGCCGCCGAACAGGCTGTCGGAGATGATCGACATAGTGGTGTGGGTGGCGATCTGGGCGAGATCGAGGGTCTCGCCGGATTGCCAGCTTGCGGTCTTGGCGTCGGCGACGCGTGCGAAGACGGGGACGAGCGCATCGACCGCGGCCGGGGCGAAGCTGGCGGCGACGATCTTGCGCTGGTCGCGCCAGAGCTGGCCGTCGGACGTGAGCAGGCCGCGGCCGATCACCGGGTTCAGCAATTTCTTGACGATGTCCGGCTTGGCATAATTGGCGGCGTTGGTCTGCAGCACCTGCTGGACGATATCGGGCTGGAGCGGGATGTGGACGATCCAGCCGAGCACGTTGCGCTTCATGTGCGGCACGCGAAACGCCTGCTCCGACCAGCCGAACACCGAATTGCGCGCCCGCTCGCCGAACAGCCCGCGCCAGGTCGGGACAGGGCCAGCGCCGCGCGGCGGGTGAGGCGGGATGAAATGGGCGGTGGCCATAACGTCTAGATAATCGCTCCGCAGCGCGCGGTCACTCCGCCGCCAGCAATTGTTCGGCGCTGCCGAGGTCGACGCTGACCAGGCGGCTGATGCCTTTTTCCACCATCGTCACGCCGAACAGGCGGTGCATCCGGCTCATCGTCACGGCGTTGTGGGTGACGATCAGGTAGCGGGTCTCGGTCTCCAGCGTCATCCGGTCGAGGAGGCCGCAGAAGCGCTCGATATTGGCGTCGTCCAGGGGGGCGTCGACTTCGTCGAGGACGCAGATCGGGGCGGGGTTCGTCAGGAAGAGGGCGAAGATCAGGGCGATTGCGGTGAGGGCCTGTTCGCCGCCGGACAAAAGCGTGAGCGACTGCAGGCGCTTGCCGGGGGGCTGGGCCATGATCTCGAGGCCGGCCTCGAGCGGATCGTCGCTCTCGACCAAGGCCAGATGCGCCTGGCCGCCTTCGAACAAGGTGGTGAACAGGCTGCGGAAATGGCGGTCGACCTGTTCGAACGCCTCCAGCAGGCGGGCGCGGCCTTCGCGGTTGAGGCTGCCGATCGAGCCGCGCAGGCGGTTGATCGCGGTGCCCAATTCCTCGCGCTCTTTGACGCTGGTCTCGCGGCCCTCCTCCAGTTCGGCCAGCTCGCGCTCGGCGATCAGATTCACGGGCCCGAGCCGTTCGCGGTCGAGGGTCAGCCGTTCGAGGCGGGAGGATTCCTCCTGGCCCAGGCCGGTCGCATCCTCCTCGAAGCCGATCCGCTCGGGCAGCAACGGTGGCGGGCATTCGAACTTCTCGCCGGAAATGCGCGCCATCTCGATGCGGCGCGCGTCTTGATTCTCGGCGCGGGCCTGCGCGCCGGCGCGGGCCTCGCGAGCGGTGGCGAGCGCTTCGGTCAGGCCGCCCATCGCCGCTTCGGCTTGGCGCAGGACCGCTTCGGCCGCGCGTTCCGCCTCGGCGCTGTCGCGGGCGGATTGCTGGGAGGCGCCG
>JBBSLM010000060.1:0-9305 GCA_038255245.1 Sphingomonadales bacterium | reverse complement strand
CTGCTCCGCCCGCATCGTCTGCGCGACACCCAGGCTGGTCAGGCGGCGCGTCATCTCGCCCGCAAAGGCCTCATGCTCGGGCTTGCCGCGCGCGTAAGCGGACAGCAGGCTGCCGACGACGACATAATTGTTGCGCAGCCGATGGCGCATTTCGTCCGAGACTGCGTCGCGCAGCTGGTTGCGGTTGATCCGTTCGGTGATGTCGCGCGAGGTCGCGATATAGCCGTCGATGCGGCCGTCCGGGCGGCGCAGCGGCGAGACGCTGACGTCCCACCAGCGCGGCGTCCCCTTGGCCGTTGGGCAAAAGGCTTCCAGCCGGGCCACGCCGCCGTCGCGGGCCGTGGCGATCGCATTTTCGATCAGCGCGCGCGATTCGGCCGGCCAAAAGGCGGACCATTGCTGCCCCGCAACCGCGCAGAAATCGTCAATCTCCATCGCGCACTGGCCGTTGCGGTTCATATAGTCGATCGTACCTTCGGCGCCGATCACCTTGATGCAATCGGCGCTCTGGTCGAGAATCGCGGAGAGGATCTCCGCGGACGCACCGTCGAACGTATCGGCCAGGCGGGGAAGATCAGTCATTTCCATTTCATAGGCTTAGCACAGATTTGGCCGCAGATATATCCGCTCACAGGGCCTGTCCGACCGCCCAGCCACTCGCCCAGGCCCATTGGAAATTATAGCCGCCGAGCCAGCCGGTGACGTCTACGGCCTCGCCGATCGCGTAGAGGCCGGGCATCTTCTTCGCCGCCATCGTCTGCGACGACAATTCGGCGGTGCTGATCCCGCCGATGGTGACTTCGGCCTTGGCGAAGCCCTCCGTGCCGTCCGGTCGGAATTGCCACCCCGCCAGCCTTTGCCCGGCCTCGGCCAGCTTGCGGTCCGGCATGTTGGCCAGTTCGCCCCAAAGACCGATCCGTTTCGCCAGCGCTTCGGCCAGCCGCCCCGGCAGCATCTCCCCGAGCACAGTATGGAAATGCGTCTTCGGCCGCTCCCGTTTCGCCGCCACCGCCCAGCCGGCGTCGCGGTCCGGCAAAAAGTCGATCGCGATCGTTTCGCCATGCTGCCAGTAAGACGAGATTTGCAGGATGGCCGGCCCCGACATCCCCTTGTGCGTGAACAAAGCCGCCTCACGAAATGCCGCCTTGCCGGCCTTGGCCACCACCTCGGCCGCCACGCCCGACAAATCGCGGAACAGCGCCTCCTCCGTTCCCAGCGTCAACGGCACCAAGGCCGGGCGCGGCTCGACCACTTTCAGCCCGAACTGCCGCGCCAGCGCATAGGCAAAGCCCGTCGCGCCCATTTTCGGGATGCTCGGTCCGCCCGTGGCGATCACCAGCGACGGCGCGACCGATACCCGCTCGCCATGCGTTACCCGGAACAGCCCGTCCGCATGGGCGACATCGCGAACCGGCTGCCCCAGCGCGATCCGCACCGCGCCCTTCGCGCATTCCTCCATCAACATATGGACGATCTGCCGCGCCGAACCGTCGCAGAAGAGCTGGCCGAGCGTCTTTTCGTGCCAGGCGATCCGGTGTTTATCGACCAGTTCGATGAAGTCCGCCGCCTGGTACCGCCCCAGCGCCGACTTGGCGAAATGCGGGTTGCCCGACAGATAGCGATCAGGCGCCACGCCCAGATTGGTGAAATTACAGCGCCCGCCGCCCGAGATCAGGATCTTCTTGCCCGCCTGATCGGCATGGTCGATCAGCAGCACGCGCTTGCCGCGCTGGCCCGCAATGGCGGCGCACATCAGCCCCGCCCCGCCCGCGCCCAGAATGATGGCGTCGAATGTGTCGGGCACGCGCGAGGCGGTCATTCCCGCTCGTGCAGCCAGTGCCGCCAGGTGAAATAGACCGTCACCGCCACCGCGATGAGCACGCAGACCAGCACCACCCCCCAGAACGCCCAGGGCTGCTGCGCGAACGGAATGCCCTCGACATTCATGCCCAGCAAGCCGGTCAGGAACGTCAGCGGCAGGAAGATGAAGGCGACGATGGAGATTTCCAGCCCGCGCTTGTCGAGCTGTTCGGAGCGCAAATCGGTGACCTGTTCGTGCAGCAAGGCCGATCGCTCGCGCACCGATTCCAGCTCCTCGGTCATTCGCGCGAATTTGTCGGCCGCCTCGCGGATGTGCAGGCGATCCTCGTCGCTCAGCCAGTCGAAATCGAGCGAGGCGAGAGTGAGCAGGGCGTCCCGGTTGGGCGCCACGAAGCGGCGAAAGCCGATCGCCTCGCCGCGAATCCGCATGATGTCGCGGCGGTGACGGTAGAGCGTCTTGGGATTTTCCAGGTCGGTCTCGGTGTCGTCCAGGCAATCGCCGAGCGCGGCCACTTGCGGGTCGAGCTCCAGGCTGATCGCCTTGGCATAGGCCGCGACCAGATCGCCCGCGTCGAGGATCAGCCCGGCCCGCATTTTTTCCATGGCCTTTTCGGTCGCGTTCATGGTGCGGCGGCTGACGCTGATCACGCGATTGTGCACCACCCACAGGCGGATCGAGACCAGCCGGTCGCTATCCTCCGGATCGCAATCGCCGGGGCCACGCAGATTGACGATCGCGCCGTCCTCGATCCGGTCGCAGCGCGGCCGCGTCTCGGTCGCGAACAAGGCGCCGGCCGCGACCCCGGGCATGTTCACCTGCCGCTTCAGGACCGCGGCGTCGGTCTCGTCGCGGCCGTGCAGATGCAGCCACAGGAAACCCGACGCGTCATAGGCTTCGGCTTCCGCGACCGTCAGCTGCCGGACCGGCCCGTCGCCCGCGAGCAGGCCGCATTCCACGCTAGCGCAACTCAAGACCCCGCTCATGTCGAGCGAAGTCGAGACACCCTGCCGAGCGCAGTCGAGGCCAAACGGCTTCTCGGCTTCGCTCGAATTGATCTCTCGACTTCGCTCGAGATGAGCGGGGATGGAAAGCGGCCGTCATGCAATGCTCGCCAGATAATCCCGCACGGCGGGCCCGACATCGTCCCGGCGCAGCGACAAGGCGATGTTGGCGATCACGAAGCCGGCCGCGCTGCCGCAATCGTGCCGCTCGCCTTCGAAGGCGAAGGCGTTGAACGGTTGCACGCCGATCATCTTGGCCATCGCATCGGTCAGCTGGATCTCCCCGCCCGCGCCGGCCTCCTGCGTGTCGAGCGCCCGCATCACCTCGGGCTGCAGGATATAGCGCCCCGGCAACATCAGGTTCGACGGTGCCGTCCCCTGCGGCGGCTTCTCGACCAGGCCGCGGATCTCGGTCAGCCGGCCATTGCTGGCACCCGGATCGACCACGCCATATTTGTGCGTCTCCTGAGCCGACACCTCCAGCGCGGCGACCAGATTGCCGCCGGTCGTCGCATAGGCCTCGACCATCTGTTTCAGGCAATTGGGCTGCCCCACCATCACTTCGTCCGGAAGCAGCACGGCGAACGGCTCGTCGCCGACGATATCGCGCGCGCACCAGACGGCGTGACCGAGGCCCAGCGGCTCCTGCTGGCGCACCGACACGACGCTCCCCGGAATTGTCCGCGTGGATTGCAGGATATCGAGCGACTTGCCGCGCCCGGACATGGTCGCTTCCAGCTCGTAGGAAATGTCGAAATGATCCTCGAGCGCGCCCTTGCCGCGGCCGGTGACGAAGATGAATTGCTCGATCCCCGCCTCGCGCGCTTCCTCGATCGCATATTGGATCAACGGCCGATCGACGAGCGTCAGCATCTCCTTCGGGATCGCCTTGGTCGCCGGCAGGAAACGGGTGCCGAGTCCCGCGACGGGGAAAACGGCCTTGCGGACGGGCTTCATGTTCGAAATCCTTATTGCGGCGAAACGGCCGGCACCGTCGCCGGTTCGGCCTCATCCGTTGCTTCCCCGTCCGGCGTCGCCTCCGGTTCGTCCGGCAGCGCGCCTTCCTCGTCGGGCGGCGGCAAGGCGAAGCGGTCGGGCTCGCGCCGCTGCGATCGGGTCAGCGGCTCGTCGACCCGCACCGCCCGGAATTCGCTCGGCACGGCCAGCAATTCGTCGGGCGTCAGCGCGCGGCTGGACAGAGCCGGGGCGCGCGGCAGGGCCTGGCCGGTGGCCGGCGCCAGCGGCTCGCGCGCGCCGCATCCGGCCAGTGCCAATGCCCCTAAAACGATCAGGAATCTCACGCGTCACGCTCCAGCGCGGCCTTCGCCGCTTCGATCTGTTCGATTACCCGATCCGGCGCGGTGCCGCCATAGCTGGTCCGGCTGCGCACCGATGCCTCGGGCGACAGCACATCGAAAACGGAGGCGTCGATCCGCGCGTCGATCGCCTTGAGGTCGTCCAGCGGCAGATCCCACAATTGCGCGGCCCTTTCCTCGGCCAGCTTCACCGCCTGACCGGTAATGTGATGCGCCTCGCGGAACGGCACCCCTGCTACCCGCACCAGCCAGTCGGCCAGGTCGGTCGCGGTCGAATGCCCGGTCGCCGCCGCCGCGCGCATGCGGGCGGTCTCGAAGCTCACGTCGCCGATCATCTCCCGCATCGCCAACAGCGATACGTCGAGCAGATCCTGCGCCGCGAAGACCGGCTCCTTATCGTCCTGCATGTCCTTGGAATATGCGAGCGGGAGCCCCTTCATCGTCACGCACAGCGCGACCAGTTCGCCCAGGATGCGGCCCGAATGGCCGCGCACCAGCTCCGCCGCATCGGGATTGCGCTTCTGGGGCATGATCGACGAGCCCGTGGAGAAGTTGTCGCCCAATTTCACGAAACCGAAGGGCTGGCTCGCCCAGACGATCAATTCCTCGGCCAGCCGCGACAGATGCAGGGCGCATTGCGCCGCCGCCATCAGATGATCGAGCGCGAAGTCGCGGTCGGAGACGCTGTCCAGCGAGTTCGCGGTCGGCCGCGCGAAGCCGAGCGCCTTGGCCGTCGCCTCGCGGTCCACCGGATAGGACGTCCCCGCCAAAGCCGCCGCACCCAGCGGGCATTCGTCCGCCCGGGCGCGCGCATCGGCGAAGCGCGACCTATCGCGCCGAAACATCTCGACATAGGCCAGCAAATGATGGCCCAGCGTCACCGGCTGCGCGACCTGCAAATGGGTGAAGCCCGGCATGATCGTCGCCGCATGCTCCTCGGCCCGCGCCAGCAACGCGCCCTGCAAGGCCGCCAGCGCGCGGTCATTCGCCTCGCTTGCCCCACGCACCCACAATTTGAAATCCGTCGCCACCTGGTCGTTGCGCGACCGCGCCGTGTGCAGCCGGCCCGCCACCGGCCCGATCAATTCGGTCAGCCGCGCCTCGACATGCATGTGGATGTCCTCGAGCGCCGCATCCTCCGGCACGCCGTCCGTCGCATATTCCGCCGCGATCCGCTCCAGGCCCTCGGAAATAGAGGCCGCATCCTCCTTGGCCACGATCCCCTGCGCGCCCAGCATCGCGACATGCGCCTGCGACGCGGCAATGTCCTCGCGCCACAGCCGCTTGTCGAAGGCGATGGAGGCATTTATCGCGCGCATCAGCGCCGACGGCCCCCCGGCAAAGCGGCCGCCCCACATGGAGTTGGAATTGTCGTCCTCGCGGCTGATCGTCTGTCTCCTGAGCGCGCTCGCGCTTGTCGGCTGCGCTAAGGGCAACGACGGGGCCAATCAAGCCAACGCCGCGTCCGCGGAGGCGCCAGCCAGCCCGGTCACCGGTGTGCTGGACCGCTCTTTCGCCGGCACGCCCGCGCCCGCCTTCACCTTCCAGGACGGCGAGGGCCGCCCGACCAGCATGGCCGCCTTTCGTGGCAAGCCCACGCTGGTAAACCTGTGGGCCACCTGGTGCGCGCCCTGCGTCGTCGAAATGCCCTCGCTCGACGAACTTGCCGCCCGCGAAGGCGACGCGCTGAACGTCGTCGCCCTGAGCCAGGATCTGGACGGCCGCGACCTCGTCACCCGCTTCTTCGCCCAGCGCAATTTCCGCCATCTCGAGGCCAACCTGGATCCGCAGATGGATTATATGATGGCCCTGCGCCTCGGCACCCTGCCCACCACCATCCTCTACGATGCGGAAGGCAAGGAAGTGTGGCGCATGGTCGGCATGGCCGAATGGCACAGCGACCGCGTCGCCCGCCTGCTGGATGAGGCCGAAGGAGGCTAAGGCTCCGGCTGGGTCTTGCACCGCGCCGTTGAAGCGGCGACATGCGGCGCATGCCGATCGATCCCGCACTGCGCGAGGCCGCCAAAGTCTCCAAGGCCTGGCCTTATGAAGAAGCGCGCAAGCTGCTGAAGCGCTATCCCGATGGCCCGCCTTCCGGTCGAGCCATCCTGTTCGAAACCGGCTACGGCCCCTCGGGCTTGCCGCACCTCGGCACCTTCCAGGAAGTCGCGCGCACCCTGATGGTCCGCCACGCGCTCACCGAATTGGCCGACTGGCCCACCCGGCTCGTGGCGTTCAGCGACGATATGGACGGCATGCGCAAGGTGCCGCCCGGCGTCCCCCACCAGGACATGATGCACCAGCATCTCGATCAGCCGCTGAGCGCGGTGCCGGACCCTTATGGTTGCGGCCACCACAGCTATGCCGCGCACAACAACAATCTGCTGCGGCAATTTCTCGACCGCTTCGGCTTCGACTACGAATTCCTCGCCAGTTCCGACTGCTACCGGAGCGGCCGCTTCGACGAGGCGCTGCGCTCGGTCCTGCGCCATTATGACGCGATCATGGCCGTGATGCTCCCCACCCTGGGCGAGGAGCGGCGCAAGACCTATTCCCCGATCCTCCCGATCAGCACGAAATCGGGCAAGGTGCTGCAGGTCCCGGTCGAAGTGCTGGCCGCTGAAACCGGCCTGATCGCCTTCGACGACGAAGGCGAGCGGATCACCCAATCCATCCTTTCCGGCGGCGCCAAGCTGCAATGGAAGGTCGATTGGGCGCTGCGCTGGGTCGCTTTGGGCGTCGACTATGAGATGGCCGGCAAGGATCTGATCGACAGCGTCACGCAAAGCTCGAAAATCGCCCGCATCCTCGGCGCCCGCCCGCCGGAGGGCTTCAATTACGAGCTGTTCCTCGACGAGAATGGCGAGAAGATCAGCAAGACCAGGGGCAATGGCGTCACCATCGACCAATGGCTGACTTACGCGCCGGAAGAGAGCCTCGCCTTCTACATCTACCGCGAGCCCAAGCGCGCCAAGCAATTGAGCTTCGGCGTGATCCCCAAGGCCGTGGACGAATATTATCAGTTCCTTGGCCAGTATCCCGGCCAGGAATTGGACAAGCGCCTCGGCAATCCCGTCCACCACATCCACGCCGGCAACCCGCCCGCGGCAAACCTGCCGGTCAGCTTCGCGCTGCTGCTGAACCTCGCGAGCCTGCCCGGCGTCGGCGATCGCGACACGATCTGGCGCTTCCTCAGCCGCTACAATCCCGCGCTGACGCCGGAGGCGTCGCCCGATCTCGACCGGCTGGTCGGTTTCGCCGTGGCCTATGCCCGCGATTTCGTCGCCCCGAGCCTGCAGCGCCGCGCGCCCACGCCCGAGGAAGCCACCGCCCTGCGCGAACTCGACGCGCTGCTGGCGGAGGACGACGGAACCGGCCGCGCCGACGAGGAGCCCGCCGCGGTCCTGCAGAACCACATCTACGAAATCGGCAAGCGCCATTACGGCAAGGAGCGCCTGCGCGACTGGTTCAAGGTGCTCTACGAGACCCTGCTCGGCAGCGAGCAAGGCCCGCGCATGGGCAGCTTCATCGCCCTCTACGGCGTCGACAACAGCCGCAAGCTGATCTCCGAAGCGCTCGGCCACTGACCGCACGCCCCTGAAACGCAAATCGGCCCGCTTGCCTCAGGGGGGAGAGCAAGCGGGCCGATGGTCCCGCCGCGCGACCAGGGGGATTGCCGCGCGGCGGTAGATTATCCGGATTTACCTCCGGCGGTTGTCATTGTCGCGGCGTTCCGTGCGGAGGCCGCGGCGGACCTGGGCGAGTTGGTTGTTCAGCGTCGCCGCTTCGCGCCGGTCGATGCCGTTGCGGCTGAACCGGGCGAAATTGCGCTGCACCTGGATCATCTGCCGGCGCAGACCCTGCGCTTCGCGGGTCGAGATGGCCCGGCGCTGCTCGGCGCGGCTGATCTGATTGGTCAGCTGGTTGATTTCGCCGCGAATCTGGCTGTGCGCGACATTGGGACGCGGCTGGAACCAGGACTGGGCCGAGGCCGGGGTGGCAACGACCGCCGCGCCGGCGATCAAGGCGGAAATGACGATCTTGCGCATGGGGTAACTCCTCTTGGACTTTTCAACGCGACGCCTCTTGTGGCGACATGTCCAATATGGAGGGTCCGTGTCGCGGCCGTATGTCGGCGGCGGGGGAGATCGGTCCCGATTTGTCGCAGAGTTACTCGGCCTACCGTCATTGCGAGGAGCGTTAGCGACAAAGCAATCCACGGCCGTAAGCCTTCAGCATAGATTGCTTCGCTCCGCTCGCAAGGACGGGTCAGGAGGCGGGCCGGGCGCTGTAGAGCTGCGGAAACGTTGCGCGCAGCGCCGCCAGCTTCGCCGCATCATGCGCGACGATGTAGGAATGGCGCGGGTTCCGGCGCATGAAATTCTGGTGATAGGGCTCGGCCGGCCAGAAGCCGCCGCCTTCGATGCGGGTCACCACCGGCCGCCCGAACCGCCCGCCGATCTGGCGAATGTAAGCCTGCGCAACCCGGCGCTGCTCGGCATTTTGCGGATAGATGGCGGAGCGATAGTGCCGCCCCGTGTCCGGTCCCTGCCGGTTCAGCTGGGTCGGATCGTGCGCGACCGAGAACAATATCTGCAGCAGCCGTCCATAGCTGATCTGGCGCGGATCATAAACGATCCGTACCGCCTCGGCGTGATTGGTCCGGCCGCCGCTCACCGCATCGTAATTGGCATTGCCCGCCTGGCCGCCGGCATAGCCCGCGGTGACGCTGCGCACGCCGCGGACATGTTCGAACACGCCCTCGACGCCCCAGAAGCAGCCGCCGGCGAACACCGCCACGGCATTGCCGCTCTCGCGCGCGTCGGTCGCCGGGGCGGGCAAAGGAATGCTTGCCTCGGCCGGCGCGGGAGCCGGCTGCACGCCGGTCGCGTAGAGCCCTACCGCCAGCAAGGCCGCCGCGATGCCGCCCCCCGCGATCGTTCCCAACAGCCGCTTCATGCCGCGCGGAACGTCATGGCGACGCCGTTCATGCAATAGCGCAGGCCAGTCGGCCGCGGTCCGTCGTTGAAGACATGGCCCAGATGCCCGCCGCAATTGGCGCAATGCACTTCGGTGCGGCTGACGCCCAGGCTGCGATCGGTGCTCGTCCCCACCGCGCGCGTCAGCGGACGGAAGAAGCTCGGCCAGCCGGTACCGCTGTCGAAT